>DATCZB010000070.1:0-5381 GCA_036526155.1 Gammaproteobacteria bacterium | reverse complement strand
AGACGAGAAAGGCAAACGCCGGCGTCAGGCCGGGCAGGAAGTCGGCGTAATACTGCCGCGTGAAGGCCAGGGCAAGGGCAATGAGAAACAGGTTCAGTCCCCATTTCTCAGGCCGGCTCATCTTGCCGAGTGCCTCCAGTTCGCCGACGAAGTATTCGCGCGTGCCCTCGACGCGATCCATCTCCGGCCTGAACGCGAAACGCATGAACACGAAGGCAACCAGTGCCGTCAGAATGGTCAGCGGCATGAGGCGCGTCAGCCAGGTCGAGAACAGGAACTCGTGATCGATGATCTGATCCTGAATGAACTGCACGGTCAACAGGTTCGGGGCGCCGCCCATCGGCGTGCCCGAGCCGCCGACGCTCGTTCCCCAGGCAACGGCGATCAGCAGCGCCGAACCAAATGCGCTCTTGCCGATGTCCTCGATCTTCAGAAACTTCAGCATGGCGACGACGATCGGCATCATCGCGGCCGCGACAACGGTGTTCGGCAGGAACGTGCTGAGCACGGCCGCGACGACGAACCAGGTCAGGATCTGCTGCCGCGTGCCCGTGCCGATGCCGAGCAGCGAGATCAGCGCGATGCGCCGGTCGAGCCCCCACCGCGTCCAGAGCGTTGCGAGCATGTTCGCACCGAGCAACAGGATGACGAGCTGTTGGGCGTAAGCGGGCAGGATCTCCGTCACGGGATGAAAATTGAACACGGCCAGCACGACGAGCGGCAGAAACCCGGTGACGGCCAGATGGACCGGCTGAAAGATCCACCACAGCGACATCCAGATCAAAAGCCCGATGCTGGCTCGAATCGGGTAGTCGATTTCGGGCGAGGGCGCCGCGATCAGCGCCAGAAAAATGATCGGGCCAATGAAAAGATGGATGGCGCGCGAACTCGACCCGGTTGTCATCGTGCCTGGATCAGATGCCGGTCGCGGTCGGTCAGACCGGCCGGTCGCCCTTGATGGTCACGCGGTGTCCCTTGCGTTCGTGCGGCCAGTAATCCCAGACGGCATGATGCATCGTGCAGCGGTTGTCCCAGAATGCCACGTCGTTGCGTTGCCAGCGGTAACGGATCTGAAACTCGAGCTTCTCGCAGTGATTGAACAGAAAGTCGAGCAGCACGTCGCTTTCGCGATCGGTGAGCTCGTTGATTCGCGTCGTGAACGTGCGATTCACGTACAGCGCCTTCCTGCCCGTGTCGGGATGCGTCCGCACGACCGGGTGTGAAGCCTCGGGATAGACCTTGCCATCATCGTCGACGCCGCGATCGGAGTAGCGCCCGCGATAGACGTGCTCTGATCCATGCGTTGCCGTCAGACCGTCGAGCATGTGCTGCAACGGGTCGGACAAGGCATCGTAAGCGGCGTACATATTGGCAAACAGCGTATCCCCGCCGGCATCGGGCAGGGTTTGGATCTGCAGAATTGTGCCGAGCGGCGGCAGCTCGTCGCAGGAGACATCGGAATGCCAGAACTCGCCGTTGGCGATCTGCGAGTCCTTGTGCACGTGAATCTCGAAGACCTCGGGATAGCCATTCATCTGCGGCGCGGCCGGATGATAGTGCAGCTCGCCGAACATTCTGCCGAATGCAATCTGCTGGTCCGGAGGAATTTCTTTCTGATCCTTGAAGAACAGGACCTGATGCTCGAGGTAGGCCTGCCGTATCTCGCGAAAAACCTCGTCGCTGACGCCGTCCGCCAGTGTGACACCCCGCACCTCGGCGCCGAGGGCCGGCGCAAAGCGTCTGACGTCGATATGTTCGTAGCTCGTCGTGGCGACCATCAGAGCAGGGCCCCTCTGGTCATGACGGGGACGACAAGGGGGACCATGAGGTGTGCCCTAGTTACCGGATGCCTCACGCTCGCCGGCCCGCGCTCCCGACAGAATATTTGCCATGCCGTAGTTGCCTTCGGTGCAGGCGTACTCGAACAGCACGCCGTCTGCCATCTCTGTCAGCGGATAGACGCCGCCCCAGGGCTCGGCCCAGGTTTCCGGATCGACGACCGTGAACGCGTATTCGAGCGTGTCATGATCGATGCGGGTGAATCTTTCCGTCACGTGCAGCTGGTCCGAAGCGCCGCGCCAGGCCGTTTCGGGACGGAAGCCCGTCGTCTCGACCACGAGCGTCTCGCCCTCCCAGCGGCCGACCGAGGTGCCGTTCCACTGCGGCAGCAGATTGTCGGGCAGGTCACGACCGTCGGTTGGAATGACGCGGGGATCACCCATCTCGCCCTGAATCATGACGTGGCCCGGGCTCTGGAAGATCTGCAGGTTGCTGTTGTAGCCGCCGGGCAGGATCGGCGGCAGCGTGCTCGACCACATGATGCAGCGCTCGGTCAGCGAGCGGTATTCCGGCCCGTCGAACTCGCGACCGCGGCGGTAGGCCTGCAGGCTCTCGCGGCGCTCGGCCGCCTCGGGCAGTGCCGGAGGAATGCGGCCGTTGCTCGGCATCGTCACGATAGAGGTGCGCCGGTTCGGGGATGAGAAGCCTTCGTTGGCGCTGAGCGCGAACTGATCGAAGTTGTAGTGCACGTCCGCGGCCGTGCCCGGCGTCGTCGTCGTTTCGAGGTTGATCTCGAGCGGCCGCAGCCTGCGCCGTTCGAGCTCGGCGAACTCGTCGTCGGTCAGGAACTCGCGGTTGCCGTATTCCTCGGACCGTTGCAGCGGTGCCGTCGTGTACTCGGCGTAAACGCCGGCGATATCCGGCGCGCCCCAGGGCGTCCTCGGGTTGGCGTCAGCCGCGGATTGCGCCTGAGCGATGAACGGCGTGGCAATGAGCGCGCCTGCGATCACTCCGGCTGAGGCGAGAGACTGGCTGTGTTGTATTGGGAATTTCATCGCAGCGTGGCTCCTTCGGGAGGTTCGGTCCCGGGCTTGCGCAGATGGCCGTAGATCTTCTCTTCCGCATACGGCTCGCACTTGAACTCGAGCACGCGGAAATCCTCGTCGACGATGCGGTAAAGCGGCATGCTGATCGTCCACGGGCGTGAGAACACCGTCGGGTCGTCGATCGTGGCTTCGTATTGCATGTGATTCGGACCGAGAGGCGTGTAGCGCTCGGTTACCGTCGCGTTTTCGCTGGCGTAATTGCCCGCCCTGTCGAGCCACGTCAGCCCGTTGAAACCGGTGACCTCGACTTCGAGCGTGTCGCCATCCCAGCGCGCATTCGACCAGCCGTTCCAGCTGTCGAGTGGCGCCTCCTGTTCGCCATCGATGAAGATCCGGCGGACGCCGGTCGCGAACTGATAGTAGATGATGACATCGTCCGGGCTTTGCAGAATCTGAAACGGGTAGGGCATGTAGGTCGAGCGCGGCACGCCGCCGAGATAGCACATGACCTCCGGGTCTTCCTCGAGCCGGTTGGAGAAGCGCCGGTCGCGCTCGGTCAGCGCGTCGGGCAGATACGGGATCGAGCCGCCCTCGACGACGCCGTGGCCCGGCGGCACGGCGAACTGCGCGCCGAGCTCGAGCAGCACGGGGTATTCCGACACATGCGGCTCGAGGTTCCAGTGCGCCGTGTTCAGCGCCTGCCAGACGCCGCTGAGGTCGGGCCGGCCGTCGGTGGCCCGCGGCATCTCGGTCAGGACTTCGGCGCGAGCCGTGGCGGCGGCGCCGAGCGCCAGCGCGATGCCGATGATCCTGGTGCTCGTTGCGCCGCGCATCACTCGGGTACCTGCGTGCCCTGGAAGAACAGCGCCGTGCCGTCCGAGAACAGGATGTCGCGACCGACGGCCTTGTACGAGCCGTCTCGCGCCTGATAACCGTTGACGATGAGCTCGGCGCCGATTGGAATCGAGGCCTTGGTGATGCCGCGCCGAACCAGCGCGTTCGGGCTGCCGCCCTCGATCATCCATACCGTCGACTCGCCATCCTCATCGATGACCTCGACGTGGATCCACGAGTGCGGATTGATCAGCTCGACCTTGGTGACCTTGCCTTCGAGTGCGACCGGTCGTTCGACGTCGAATTCCGTGGCAAACGCATGATGGGCGTGTGCCGCTACGGACGCCAGGACCCAGCCGGCAGAGAGAATCGCGACTTTCGCCATTCGCATGCCATCCCCCTTGTTCTACCTGAATAGCATAGCCGGATAATGCCTTAATTTGGGCTCCGAGGCGAAGCCGGAGCGGTATTACCACTCCACGCCGAAGCCGAGCTCCAGCAGATCCGCCGCGTAGTCGTCATAGGCGTCCTCGTTGTAGTCGACTGACCGGACCCGGACTTCGACAAAGTAGTTGTCGCGAAGGTCGATCTCGAGCCATGCGCGCAGGTCGTCCCGGTCCAGCGGATAACTGCCACCGTTGTCGTAGCCGTAATACCCGAGCCCGAGCGTATAACGCTCACTCAGGCGCCAACGCGCGCTGGCGTCGTAGAGGTCGGAATCGGCCAGGTAGGCGATCGAATAGAGATCCTGCCGGAAGCCGCCGGTGACGAGCTGCTCGATATCCCGGGAAATTTCCATCGTGCCGAGACCAAGGCTCAGGTCGATGTTGCCGGCGGTATAAGAGACGTGAATGCTCGTCTGCTCGGTATCGGCGCTCCATGCCGATTGGACATTCTCATGCTCGTTCCGGCGCCAGTTTCCGGTCAGCGCGACGCCGTTGCTCCAGCGATAGCGGCCACGCAGCCGATAGCGCCGGCTGTCGGTCGGTGCGCTGAGCGCGAAGGCGTTGTCGATATCGTTATCTTCGATGCTGGCCGTCACCTCGACGCCGCTGCGAACGCGATAGCTCAGCCGCGCAAAGTAACCGCTGCGATCGGTATCGCGGTTGTGGCCAGACCTATCATCGTCGAGAGCAGCGCGGTCGCCGACATCACGCGACTCGCTCGACAATCCGGCGCTGATCAGCACGCGGTTGGACGCAGCCACCTCGATTCCCGCCTCCATGCCTGTCGTGGTTATGTCCCAGGCACTGCTGCCGGCACTCGTTCCGAAGCCAAGGACGCCGTCCTGATCGAGCTCCTGGCGCCTGATGCCGCCGATGAACTGGAGGCGGTTGTTGAGACGGTAGCTCAGATCCACATTGCCCAGCGCGAGGTCGCGATCGACACGAGCAGAGCCGCTGACATCGGTAGTGAACGGCTGGTCCAGATAGTCGATGCCTTCGGATTGCTCTGCCGCGTCGAGATCGAGCTCGAGGCTTTCGAACCGCCAGGATGAGCTTACGTTCAGCCGATCGGTCGGCTGAGCCACGACGTGAAACACATGGGCGAGGCTTTGATAGTCGGCTGCCTGGTCGAAGCGGAAAAACGCGAGTTCCGCAGGATCCGCCGGGTTTATTCCCGTGGAGGCGCCCGGCAGGGTCAGATGCGTCACGTTCTCGAAATCGCTCGATTGCTGCTCGACGATGAGAGTCACCTTGTCCCAGGCATGCTGAACGCCGA
>DATCZB010000069.1:0-3264 GCA_036526155.1 Gammaproteobacteria bacterium | reverse complement strand
GTAAGCGGAATTGGCGCGCTTGAGCGCGTTGGCGATCGAGTCCGCGGGGGGCGCGCTCCAATTGTCGGCATCCTTGTCAACTGCGTTGAGGCTGGTCGACGTGCGCCCCATCTGCAGCGCGGATCTCGAGCCTTCGCATTTGGGATGTGTCGCGTAGGCTTGTGAGAAGACGATGCCTCGTTCGGCGATCCGCTCCAGATTGGGCATCTGGTAGGTAGGAGTGTGGCTAAAGCTCTCACCAGGAAGCATTGGCACGGCGGTAGCGTCCCAGGCCTGGTCGTCGATGAAAATAAACAGGAAGTTCGGCTCGGCGGGAGTTGTCTGTGCGTTTGCCAGACCGATCCCGCAAATCAGCGGCAGGATCATCGTGCTCAGAGATTTCATGATCAGTGCTCCCCAGTGGTTAAGACGAGTTTCCAAAAAAATAGTCGATTCGGTACCGTACAGGCGGTAGTCAGCCCTCCGTGCACTCGTAGGGCTCAACGGTGGCTCCGGGTATGTAGATCCAGAAAGTGTCGAACTCTGCGGGCTCGAGGAACACCGTCGGGTCGGTGACGGTCATCTGATAGTCCAGACGGCTGCCGTCGGCGGTCGGCGCAAAGCGCTCGACGATCTCGAGATCTTCACTGAGCGGAATACCGAGCCTGAACGTGCCATTGCCGACCTTTGTCGTGGTCACGACGAGCGTGTCGTTCTCCCAGCGTCCAACCGAATACCCGAGCGGTGAAGCGGGCGGTTCCTCGCCCGGTGGAGCCGGCGTCATGTGGATCGTGCGCACGGCGTCGTATTCCTCCAGGCGCATCAGGATCGTGTCTCCCTGATCGACGAAGTCTCTTGGGTAAGGATTGCCGATGATCCTCGGCATTTCGGGCGACGCGCACTCGCCCATGGCCAGATTGTCCGTCGATCTGTCGTACGCCTGACCCACGGCGCGCGCTTCGTCTGTCAGCGGGGAGGTCGCGAGATCGAAGTTCCGCCACAGACTCGGCCCACGCGTATTCCAGACCCGAAAGAGCCCAAGCTCGGGCGCGGATGAGTCGCCCTTTGTCGCAAAACGGGGACCGGTCGTGCCCATGACCCGGTCGCGCCATCTCGGCTCGGCGTTCTGCGCGAAGATCACCTCGCGACCGTCGGGCAACAGGACATTGGTTGCGTAGATCTCGGGCCTGCCTCCCCTGGCGGGATTGCCGGCCAGCAAGATCTGGTCGCCGAGGTTAAACAGCACTTCCGTGATATCGCGTTGCCGCAGCATGCTGACCGACTGCGCCTCGACGACCCAGAGCGACTCTTCGCCGTTCGCGTCTTCAACGCCTACCGTGAGCCGGACGTGCGGGTTCTGCCAAAGGAGTTGCCTGACTTCGCCCTGCAACTCGATCGTCTGAGACAGATCGAATTGCGCGCCGATACCGTGGTGCGCGAGTGCCCATGCCGGCATCGCCGTGAGTACGATAGCGGATAAGCAACGGAGACGATCAGCTCTCGATTTCATGGTTTCTGATCTCCGACGAATGCCACGACTCCTGAGTGCGCGATCAACGGATGGGGGCGAGTGGCAACGCACAGTCGGACTCAATGAACTCATAGTCGGTTGCGGCATAGTTCTTCCGCCAGGTCATCTCCCACGGCGCCGTCAGATAGCCCGGGTCGTTGGCAACCAGCGTCATCTCCAGTACCGGTCCGAGCTCCGGCGTATCGGCGCGGCGGTAGGTCTCCGTAACCGTCGTCCGGTCGCTCAGCGCATTACCTCGGACGCCGGTCAACCGCTCGGTCAGTTGTGTGGTGTCGATGACGAGCGCGTCGCCCTCGTAGCGAGCCACGTGATGGCCGTAGTCGCTGTGTTCCTCGGACGCGGGCGCGCGCCCATTCAGATGAATGATGCGCGTGGCCGCACCCTGCTCGTACTCGAAGATCACGCGGTCGTCATGCTGCGTGATTCTCATGGGGTGACCCGACGTAGCCTGACGGATGAGACCGTGGTCGGCGCATTCGGAGAATGCGGGATCGTTGAGCGAATCGAAGCCCGCCTGCAGCTCGGCGCCGGCGGCGTTGAACGGCGGTGGCGGTTGCGGTGTCCGGCCGAGGCCGCCGAGCCACATGCCGGACAGATTCGGGCGGCCGTCGTCTAGCGTGAGCGCCACGCGAATGCGCGCATCAGGTGCCTGGCTGTCGTCGGGCGCTTCCTGCAATCGGCGGATGACAGAGCCGTCGACGGGGTCGAGCTCGACGAACCGACCGCTCTGGATTTCCGCGGATTCGATCAGCAGCATTGGGGCGCCCGTACGGCTGCTCTTGCCGGCGAATCTGATCAGCTGGCCGGGCCGGAGCGTGTCGGCGGTCCAGCCCCAGCGGCGCATCGGCGGGGCGGCCGGACCCGTGACCATCCATTCCGTCTCGGCTCCGGTCTCATCCGTCACGCTGAGCAGGATGTTGACGTGCGGGTTGACGAAGTTGAACTCCGTTACCACGCCTTCGATCTCGATCTCCTGATCGGTGAAGACGGCACCCGCGGCATGGTGAGCCTGCGCGGTGTTCATTGCGAGCACGGCGCAGAGCGCGCTAACCAGGAAGATTCGTTTGTCTGTCATTGCTCTCTCCAATGACCGGACGGCTCTTATCTCTCGCGTCCGGTCGAAACGCTAGTCCAATGCGAAACAGTAAAGAAATCCGACGCCGCCCCAGCTGATCAGATCCTCCTGGCTGCAGCCCGTCGTCGCGTGAGACGAGTTCCACGACAGGTTGCCGTGTCCGACTCGGTCCGAATGGCCGACCTGAGCTGCGCCTTCGTCGTTGCTGGTCCAGTTGTTACAGGTTCGATCCTCGCCGGGAGGGAAGGCGCGGCCGTCGGGCATGGATCCCGTGAGTATGTCGTGCTGGGTCGGCATCGGATCGCCGACTCCGTTGACGTAGTCGCCTTTCTCTGTGAGCGCGAACTCTTTCGTCAGGTTGCTGCCGCGCCGTGCCTCCTCGAGCGTGTCGCCGTGGATCTGAGACTTGACGATCGGCCGGTTGAGCCGGCGCCCGAGGTAGTCCAGGAGTCGGGCTCTGGAGTGGTACCAGGGGCCGTCACCGATTCGGTCGCGGGCATTGATCGCGGGCTGCCCGGGACGCGCCTGGGTGCTCAGGTACGCCCGCCAGGTCCTGTCGCCCGCGCCGACGGCCGCGGCGAGCCGCTGGCAATGCGCGTCCGCGCCTTCGAGCCCGCCGAGATTGCCGCCGTCGCCGACGGGCTCGCTCGTCACGAAGAACGTCATGAGGCTCGATGGG
>DATCZB010000068.1:0-16445 GCA_036526155.1 Gammaproteobacteria bacterium | reverse complement strand
CACCATGAATCGCTCCGTGGTTTCCGTCGCCGTGCCCGGGTTCTCGCCTTCGAGCCTCGAGCCGCTCATGATGATCGCGCGGTGATAGCTGCCCTGCGCCGCCGGCATGGCGGTCAGGAAGCTGACCTTGCCGCCGCCGCCCGACTGCCCGAACAGCGTGACCCGGTCCGGGTCGCCACCGAAATTCTCGATATTCTCCTGCACCCAGTCGAGAGCGAGCACGAGGTCCCGCATGCCGACATTGCTCGCTTCCGCATACTCGCTGCCGCCGAGCTCGGGGAGATACAGGAAGCCGAAGGCGTTGAGCCGATGCGTGACGCTGACCACGACGACATCCTGGGTTGCGGCAAGCCGGTTGCCGTCGTAGAGCAGCCAGTCACCCGAGCCGCTCCAGAAGCCGCCGCCGTGGTGCCAGACCATGACCGGTCGCTGGCGCCCGTCCGCCGCCGGTGTGAAAACGTTGATGTGGAGGCAGTCCTCGCTCATCGGGTTGGCCCGGTGCAGCGCATGGATCTCGGGTATCGGGCCGGGCAGGGGTTGCGGCGCCCTGTCGGCAACCTGAATCGTCTCGCGCACGCCACTCCAGCTCTGAGCTGGCCGCGGTGGCAGGAAGCGGTTATCGCCGCCGGTCGATGCGCCGTAGGGCACGCCGTAGAAGGCCAGGGTGTCGTCTTCGAGCACGACGCCGCGAATGCGCCCGGCGGTCGTTGCGACCGCACCGGACAGGGCGCGCCCGCGAATGTCCTGACCGCTGACCGCGAATGGCGAGCCGAGCGCGATGCCGCCCGCCACGGCGCTGCCGGCCTGCAGGAGTCGGCGACGGCTGAAAATGGGGTCAGACCCCTTTTCTTGCCTGAAAAAGGGGTCTGACCCCATTTTTTTGGTTGTCATTGTTCGAAGTCCCCCGCCTTCATGATGATCAGGGAGTCGATGCCCAGATGCCGGTTCATGGCATCACGAATTTCATCGGCTGTCAGTGCTGCCACGCGGGCCTCGAGCTCGGCGGCAAATGCCATGGTTCGATCGTCGCGGAGGTTGGCGCCGAGCAGCCCGGCCAGTGTGCCGTCCCGCGAGCGCGATACCTGCTGGCTCTGCAGCCAGGCACCCTTGGCCGCTTCGACTTCTTCGTCGCTGTAGCCCTCGGTCAGCACCAGGTTGAGCTCGTCGAGG
The DNA here is from genome assembly GCA_036526155.1 of Gammaproteobacteria bacterium. GTDB lineage: Bacteria > Pseudomonadota > Gammaproteobacteria > Steroidobacterales > Rariloculaceae > DATCZB01. The sequence goes on along the minus strand of DATCZB010000068.1, from coordinate 15,275 downwards.
AACGACGCCTCGACCTGCGGAATGTTCTGCGGCGCGGCGATGGCCGAGCCGTTGAACTGAGCCCCATCGGAATTCGACGGTGCGAAGAATCCGGAGCCGACGCTGTAGCTCAGCCCTTCCTCGGTCCGGATGCGCGAGCCAAGCCGCGAGGCCAGACCGCTGCCGAGGATGTAATTGCCGAGCACCATGGCCGGATAATCCGGATGTTCATCGTCCATCTGAATCGGCTTGAACGCACGGAAAAAGGCGTTTTCCTTGTCGGGCGTGTCGAAGCTGCGGTTGACCGGCGCCGGCAAGGGGTCGGGATAAGGATCCGTGATCTCCTCGTAATCGCCGGGGCTCTCCCAGTCGCCGAGGGCCGCTTCGACCGCTGCAGTGAGCTCGTCGGGGTCGAAGTCACCGACCACGACCACGCGGGCGTTCGAGGCGCCATAGAAATTCTCGTGGAACGCGCGCAGGTCGGCGGCGTCGACGGCATTCAGATCTTCGATCGACTCGTCGAAAGTCGGGCGATAGCGCGGATCGCCGCGCTCGTAGTTCCGGCGGTAATAGCGCGAGATTTCCTGGCTGAGGATGGCGTCCGGCTCGCTGCGCTGGGACTCGATCGAGGCGATCGCGTTGTCTCTGAGGATCGTCAGCTCCGATTCGGGAAATACCGGATTCATCAGCACATCGAAGGCCAGCTCGAGAACGGCGCCGAGATTCTCGCGCGTCGACTGTATCGAGGCGCTGGCGCCTTCGACGCCGCCGGACACGCCGAGCCGGCTCTGCAGCCGATCGGTCTCGTCCTGAATCTCCTGGCGTGAGCGAGTTTGCGTGCCTCGCATCAGCATCTGGCCCGTCAGCGAGCCGACGGTATCGAGGCCTGTGACGCTTTCGAGCGTGCCGAAATTCAGGTTGATCGATGCCGTGACTGCGTCGCCGCGGGTTTCCTTGGGCAACAGCGCGAGCTCGATGCCCCCGGGCAGCTGCCGGGTGATCGTCCGGGCGTCGATATTCTCCGGCGACGGATCGAAAGCCTCACCGGCCGACCGTTCGCCGTCCCCGACGTAACCGTCGAGCAAGGCAGCGAGGTCCGGCTTCTCCGGAATGATCGCGCGGTCCGGCGCCTCGGTCGGCGTGAACAGGCCGACGGTGCGATTCGAGGGCTTGAAGTATCTGAGGGCTGCGGCCTGGGCCTGCTCCGCCGTCACCTGCCGCACGCGATCGCGGTCGAGAAAGAACAGCCGCCAGTCGCCGGCCGCAGCCCAGTTGCTGAGCTGCAGCGCGACGCGCTGCGAGTTGTTCATCAGCTGCTCGATCGAGGACAGCGCCTGATTGCGCATGCGCTCGACTTCTTCCTCGGTGATCGGGCTGGTCTCGAGCTCCGCGACGATGGCGTTGACGATGTCGCGAGCCTGTTCGACCTCGCCGTCCGGCTGCAGTATCGCAATAAACAGCACCATGCCCGGGTCCTTGAGCTGCAGCTCGCTCGATCCGACCTGGGTGGCAAGCCCCGGCTCGACCAGGGTCCGGTAGAGGCGCCCGGAAGGCGTATCGCTCAACGCACGCGCCGCGATCTGCAGCGGCACGAAATCCTCGTGCGCGCCGTCGGGCGCGTGGTAGCCGATAATCACGGTCGGCAGGTCGCCTACCCGGCTCAGGGAAACGAGGCGCTCGCCGTCCTGCACCGGCTCGATCGTATAGCTTTCGATGAGCGTCCGCTCCGGGCGCGGGATGCTGCCGAAGTGTTTCGCGATCAGCTCGAGCGTTTCCTCCTCGTCGATGCCGCCGGCGACGACGAGCACGGCGTTATCAGGCTGATAATGCCGCTCGTAGAAAGCGCGCAACCGCTCGATCGGAACGTTCTCGATGTCCGAGCGGCTGCCGATCGGTGAGTTGCCGTAGCCGTGCCAGAGATAGGCCGTGCTCAAAACGCGGTCGTAGAGCACATTGATCGGGCTGTTCTCGCCGCGCTCGAACTCGTTGCGCACGACCGTCATCTCTCTGTCGAGATCCTCCTGCGAGACGTTGGCGTTGAGCATGCGATCGGCCTCGAACTCCAGCGCCCAGTCGAGGTTCTCTGTGGTCGCTTCGAGCGTCTCGAAATAATTGGTGCGTTCCCAGGACGTCGTGCCGTTGAAGCTCGCGCCGCGGTCCCTGAGCTCGCGGTCGGGATCCGGGTACCTGGGTGTGCCCAGGAACAGCATGTGCTCGAGCAGGTGCGCCATGCCCGTTTCGCCCTGGCCCTCGTCCACGGAGCCGACCAGATAGGTCATGTTGACGGTCACGGTCGCGGCGGAAGGATCGGGAAACAGCAGAACCTGCAGCCCGTTGTCGAGTCGGTATTCGGTGATGCCTTCGACCGAGGTGACGCGCTCGATGGATGCCGCCGGCGCCGGGGCGCTCGGAGCGGCCGGTTCAGTGCTCGCACTGGCATCGGCGGCCTGATCTTGCGTGCCGCCCTGGCAGCCGACGAGCAGCAGGGCAGAGGCAATCAACCAGAACTGGCGCATTGAGTCTCTCCGCAGAATTTGCATTGAATTGGACGATACCACGGAGGCGCCCGCGAGGCTCGCGAGCGCCGGAAGCCGGCTTGTTCTGGATCCCGGGCTACCGGGCCGTCTCGGCCTGAAGCTCCAGCGTGGCGCGATCGCCTGGCAAGCCGCCGAAACGCCGATCGCGCTGCCTGAAATCCTGCAAGGCAGAATCGAATAGCGCTGCATCGAAGTCCGGCCAGAAACTGTCGACGAACAGGAGCTCGGCGTAGGCACATTCCCAGAGCAGGAAGTCACTGAGTCGCCGCTCGCCGCCACTGCGGATCAGAAGATCGACGTCCCCCGCCGGGGCAGTGGCATGCATCGCGCTGGCCAGAGAGGCTTCGAAGCAGGCGCGCTCGTTGCGATCGGCAATGCAGGCGCAATCGTGGCTGGCCGCGTGCGCGCTCCGCGCGACGACGTCACGCGCCGAGTAATCGACCGCGAGCCGTACCAGCATGCCGTCGCACTCGGCCGTCAGATCTTCGGCGCGTTCGATGATCGTGACCAGGCTCGGGTGCAGCCGGTCGCGGCGGCCGATGACGTTCAGCCTGACGTTGTTCTCGACACAGCGCGAAATCTCGCTCTGGAGGTAACGCTTGAAAAGCTGCATCAGATGGCGCACCTCGTCGGCAGGGCGCGACCAGTTGTCTGAGGAAAACGCATAGAGCGTGAGGCAATCTATGCCCGCTCGCGCGGCCGCCTCGATAACGTGCCGGGCCGCCTTGGCCCCTGCTCTGTGACCCATGCGTCGCGGGAGCCCTCTCTGCTCGGCCCAGCGACCGTTACCGTCCATGATGATTGCTACATGCATTGCTTGCTACTTCCGTGTTGCCTCGATCAGAGCTTCCATGTGCTCCAGGTGTTTTTCGAAGGTGCGCTTGCCTTTGGCCGTCAGGCTGAAGTGCGTGCGCGGCACGCGCTCGGCAAAGGCCTTCTTGCAGTTCACCAGACCGGCGTCCTCGAGCCGACGCGCATGCCGGCTCAGGTTGCCGTCGGTGGTGCCGAGCAATTCCCTGAGCTCGGCAAAACTCATTTTTCGGTTGACGCTCAGCGCGCTCATGATGCCCAGACGAATGCGGTCATAGAGCAAATGCCCGGTTTCGGTGGAATCGCCGCCGACAGCGCCGGCCACGGTCCTGAGCCGCCGCGTTGCCTGCGGCGTTACCTCGGCTTCGGCTGCGCCCTTAGCCGCCATGGTCTTTGATAATGATCGTGCCGAGCACGAGATGAATGACGCCGAATCCGGCACCGAGCAGCCAGGGTGCCCAGGCCGCAGGCGACGCCAGCGCCACCGTGCCGAGCCCCATGAACGCGAAGCCGGCAATCAGGACGACGGGAATCGAAAACAGGCCGCAGGCCGCCACGCCGACGCCATAGAGAAGCAGCCAGATGCCGGCGATCGCGTCCCTTCCGACGGTGTCGCTCAGGGCGACAGTAAGGATTCCTCCGGCGGCGAATGCCGGCGCGAGCGTCAGAAAAAACCGGGTCGCGACGGCTCGGCGCAGGCTCAGCCCTTGCGTTCTGGCCTTGCGCTCCATGTAGAACAGCGCGATCGCGCAGGAAACGACGGCTGCTGAAAGCCAGATCGGCAGCCAGTAAGCGGTGAGCGAAGGCACACCTTCCAGGATCGCGGCTGCGATTCCGGCGCAGCCCATCGCGATGCAGCCTTTGCCGGGAACGGTCGTGAACGTCTGTGCCGCCTCGATCGTGTTGCGAATGTAGCGCAGGTGCTCAGCGGCGCCTGTGCTGATCGATTCGGTCGACGAATGGTCCTGAAGCTCTTCTGCCGGGTGCATGGCTCAAATTTAGACACTTCTCCGGATCAGTCAAGTACTTTGCAACATAAAGTACTGGCGCGGTTCCGGAATGTGACGGGCCACCGGTCTGGCGCCAGGCGGAGGGCGGTTGAGCGTGCGTTACGGCGCTATTGCGATTTGCCAGGTGCGATGCACCGGATGATCGCCGAGGGGAGAGAGATCGTCGTTGCCGGCGTTACCCCAGAGGCTGAATTCGATTGGTCCGTCCGCCGGATCCGGCGCCGTCCAGACCAGCTCCCAGCGAGCCTTGCCGGGCTCGGCAGGAAACGAGCCCTCCCAGGTCGAGCGCGCGCTCGACCCGTTGGTTTCGGCGCGCTGATCGGTCGGGGTCAGCGCGCCCGCCGGCTCGTCATTCGATTCGACGCTCAGCAGGAAGCCGGCATTGCGGAGTGCGGGATGCTCGAGAATGACGCTGAGCGCGTAAGCGGTGCCCGGCTCCGGTTGACTCGGCAGACCCTCGATCGTCAGTGCCGCGGGGCCCGGCGCATCGGCCGTGCCGAGATGGCAGCTACGGCACCCGTCAGGGCTTTTGGCGGTTTCCCACTCGACCTCGTCGGGCGACGCGTAAACGCGCGAAGCACCAAGCGGCGGCAGGATGAAGGCGGAGCCGATCAGGGCGATCGGCACCGCGATGAATCGAGCCTTTCCGGGCAATGAGGTCAGTGGGGCCGGACCAGCGCCCGGCCGAGCATCTCCGTGTCCGTGCCGAACCAGACCGTGCCGGTTTCTTCCTCGTAATCCATGTGCCGGACCGAGCGGGCGCCGGACGGAATCTCGGTGATCGAAAAGATCGCTTCGGATTCGGTATCGAAGCCGACGAACAGGTTGGGTTGCGGCCCGGTCGCGACGACCCAGACGCGGTCGAGCTCGTCGGAAGCCATGCCGTAGGGTCGCGCGCCGCGTCCCGTCGTGCCTTCGGGCAGAGCAAATTCCTCGAAGTGACCGCTGGCGGGGTCGTAGAGCCCGAGAGAGCTGCGTTCCCAGTCCGCATACCAGATGCGGCCGTCGCTCGTGATCTCGAGGCGCCGCGGTCGCGCGTCCGCCCACGGGATTTCGATCTCGGTCAATTCGAGCGAGTCGGGGTCGACCTTGGCCAGCTTGTTCGTGCCGAGCAGCACGATCCAGGGCGTGCCGTCCGGCGCCATCTTGATGCCGTAAGGTCGCGAGGACTCGGTCGGGACCGGCATGATGTCGACCGAGTGATCCGAAAGCCGCAGGCGCCCGATCTTGTTGTTGAACTGGACCGTGAACCAGACGTGCTCTTCGTTCTCGTCGAACACGAGCGTGTGCGGGTCCTGCGTATTTTCCGGGTCGGGCATGTCGATGATCGTGAATTCATCGGCCTGCGGGTCGTAGATCCCGATATTCGCCACGCGGTTGCCCGAGTACCAGACCAGGCCGTTCGACTGCACGATGTTGTTGTGCGGCCCCGTGCCTTCCGGCAGGTCGACGCGATGAAAGGCCTCCGTCGACGGCGTGAATCGCGCCAGGTAGTGACCCTGCTGACCGACAAACCAGATCTCATCGGGGCCGGCGGCATAGGGGTCGCGACCACGTCCCTGCCAGGGCGTCGGCCATTCGTCGATCCGGATCGGATTGAGCTCCTCCGCGTCAGCCGGCTGCGGAGCGAAGAAAAACGAAATTGCGACGACGACGACCGCTACGAACGCGGCGAAAGCTCTCATTTCCCTGGTCATTGGAAATCCCCCTGTCGGATCCGGGTCTATGCTTCTGGCAGTGCCTCGATGAACTCGATCATGCGTTGCTGCTCGGATGCGTCCGGCAGCCGGCCGAGCGCCGCGCCCATGTTGTCCAGCATGTGATGCGCCTGGCTGGTCGCCGGGGTCACCGTGGTGACGTCGGGATGCGCGGCGGCAAACTTGAGGAAGAACTGGGCCCAGCTTTCGATGCCGAACTCGCGCGCAAACTCGGGAACGTCGTGGCCTGCGACGCGATTCCAGAGCCGGGTGCGGCCGAACGGCATGTAGACCATGATCGCGATTCCGCGGTCGCGCGCAATCGGAAACAGCTCTTCAGCGGCGCTCGTGTTGTCGACGGCGTAGTCGATGCCGACGAAATCCAGCGGCTCGGTGCGCATCCACTCCGCGAGCTGCTCGTACTGTTGCTTGAAGGTCGAGGTCGTGCCGATGTACTGCACGCGGCCCTCGGCCTTGAGCTCTTTCAGGATGCCGAGCTGGGTCGGGATGTCGGCGACGTTGTGTACCTGAATGAGCTCGATCGGGTCGGTGCCGATGAGATCGAAAGAGCGCTCGATCTGCGCGCGCGCCTCGGCGGCATCGGCCGATCCGCCACCGAATCCGGCCACGTTGACCTTGGTCGCCCAGAAGATCTGATCGGTGAGGCCGAGGTCGGCTGCGATTTCGCCGGCCGCTTCCTCGGCGCTGCCGCGGCCGTAGCTCGGCGCCGTGTCGAAGACCGTGCCGCCGGCGTCGATCATCGTCCGGAACACTTGCTTGAGTGGATCGAGATCGTCGGCCATTGCCAGCTCGCTGAACGTGGCCGAGCTGCCGAGCCCGATGATCGGGATCTCCTCGCCCGTTGCCGGAATGGCTCGCTTGATGACGTCGCCGGGTTGCGCGGCAGCCAGCCGGGGCAGTAGCGCCGATGCGGCAATCGTTGAAGCGGAATAGGTCAGGCAATCGCGGCGGCTCAGCATCGGCTTCTCCTTGTGGTTGTCGCTCTGATCTTGCTCGAACGGACCGAAGTCCGGCAGTTTACAAGTTAGGGACTTCCGAAATAACCCGAAGTTCTCTGGAGAATTGTCGAAACCGGCCGCGCAGCGCCCTCAGGCAGTCACGCGCATCGGTTCGACGGCGGCGCTGTCGGGAAACACGCTCGTGTCGAGCTCGCGTGCCGAGAGGCCGAACTGCTCACTGAGCACGCCCTTGAAAATCGCGCGCAGATCGAGCGTCGGCCGCAGGTCGCGGCCTTCGTACAGGTCACGCTCGCCGAGACCGGGCCAGTCGCTGATGACGCGGCCGCCGGCGACCGCGCCACCGGCGATAAACGCCGCGGCCGCCGTGCCGTGGTCGGTGCCGCGAGTGCCGTTGGCGGCCGCCGTGCGACCGAACTCCGTGACCACTAGCACGGTCGTCTGGTCCCAGTTCGGGCCGAGCTCCGAGCGCAGGCTCGCGAGTCCCGCATCGAGCTGCTGCAAGCGATTCGCGAGCGGCCCGGTAGCCGCGCCCTGATTGGCGTGCGTGTCCCAGCCGCCGGCTTCGATGACGGCGATCCTCGGGCCGTCCGCGGCTGCGAGAAAGCGGGCCGCGGCCGTCGTGATCGGCGCCAGCTGCTGCTGCGGGCCTCCGCGCATGCCATCCATGCCGGTGTCGCCGGCAAGATCGCGGGCATTGAGCGCATCGGTCAGCCGCCGCGCGAGGTCCGGATCGGCAGCCTCGTAGATTTGCCGGACGCGCGCGAGCGTATCGGCGTCGGAATCAGGTAGCCGTGAAGGTGCCCACGAGCTCACTGTCGCGGGACCGCGCAGCACGAGCGGGATCGTGCTGGTCAGGGCGATGGCCCCTTGCTCGTCATGCGCCGCGGCCAGGGCGGAGAGCGCACGATTGAGCCAGCCGCCATTCGATGTGCTCGGGCTGACGCCACCGGCCTCGAGGACTTTCTGGCCGTCGAAGTGCGAGCGTTCCCGATACGGGCTGGCTGCGGCATGGACCACGGCGAGATCGCCGTCGGCGTACATGCGATGCAGGCCGCTGAGCGCAGGATGCAAGCCGAACAGACCGTCGAGCTTGAGCACGCCGCCATCGCCGCCCGGCGCGTCCAGCGCGAGCGGGCCGCGCAGGCTCCGGTAGCGTCCCTCGCCATACGCCGGAACCGCCGCCAGCCCGTCGAGCCCGCCGCGCAGTATCACGAGCACGAAGCGGGCGTCGGTTGCCGCCTGACCGAGCACGGGGCCGGCGAAAGGCCCGAGCAGCGTCAGGCTCGCACCGGCGTTCAGAAACTGTCGTCGCTCCATCGCGGCTACCTCCGTTGAAACTCAGGCGCCGCGAGCAGCAGCGCGATCGCCTGGGCGCCGCTTTCCGCCCCGGCAATGCCCTGACGCGTCGCGTCGCTGGCCGTCTCGCCCAGCACCTCGTCGAGCCGCTCGACCGCGTCGATGCGGTCGCCGATATTGGCGCCGACCTGTGATGCCCACTCGATGCGCTTCAACAGCGCATCGCCACCGTTCCAGTGCGCGGCGATGTCCGGCCAGCCGGCGGGCGAGCCCGGTGTCAGCGGGCGCTGTCCGAGTTGAGTGGCGATGCCCACGAGATTGCGACCGTTTGGTGTCGTCCCGAGCGCACGAAACGTCGAGACCAGGTAGTCCTGCGGCGTCTTGTACTTGGCGAGAGGATCCGCCCAGCTTGCTCTGGCGCGGATCAGCTCGACGTAGACCGGCGTGAGCTCGCCATCGGAGTCGAGATAGGACTCGGCAAGGCGATCGACGAGTGCTGGCGGTGGCTCGTCCGCTACGAAGTGCCTCGCGAGCTTGGTCGCCAGAAAACGCGCCGTTTGCGGCTGCCCGGCGAGAAAGGCCAGAACGGCTTCGGCCTCGTCCACGCCGCCTTCGCTGAAGCGGCGGCCGAGGATTGTTTTTCCACCGGGCTCGTGAACGCCGTTGCGAAAAGTGAATTCGCCGGGCGCGCCGGCATCGCTCGGGCCATTGAGTCGCCTGAGCATGGCGCCCATTCTGTCGGCGCCGCCTGAGCCGCCGACCGACCAGCCCGTCAGGCTCCTGGCAAGCTCGATGACGTCGTCCTGCGTGTAGCCGCCGTCCACGCCAAGCGTATGCAGCTCCAGGATTTCGCGTGCGAGGTTCTCGTTGAGTCCGATGCGCCGGTTTCGATTGCGGTTGGCGGCGCGCGCCAGCAAAGAGTTCGGGCCGATCGACTGGCCATTGTCGAGGTAGAGCAGCATGGCGGGGTGCCGGACGACGGCGGTCAGCAGATTGGCAAAGTTGCCCGTCACGTGGGGCCGGATAGCCTCGTCGCGATAGTGCCCGGCGATCGCGCCGACAGGCTGCTTGTCCGCCGAAACCGCGAAGTGATTCTCCCAGAACTGCACCAGGCGCTCGCGAAACGGCATATCGGTGCCGATCGCGGCGGCGTAACCGGTCGCAGCCTGGCGCTGGTAGCTTTGCGCGATAAACCGGGCGTATTCGCGGATCGAGTCCCGGTCGGGTTCGATCGGCCGGTCGCGGGCGGCGCTTCGCATCGCCTGCCGAGCCAGCCTGAGCTCGTTGACCTCCACGAGCACCGCGGCCGACGCCGGACGTGGCGCGCCTCGAGCGGGAGGCGGCCCCGACCCCAGCTGCGCTTCGAGCCAGCCCTCGTGGTCATCGCCGATTCGGGCCGAATCGCCCGGTCGCGCGCCAAGCCCGAACCGGTTGGTTGCGATCGCCGTCCTCTTTTTCAGCATCATTCTCTCGAGCAGTTCCTGGCCTGTTTCATATTCAGAACGGTCCGGAAGACGAAAGGTTTACAAGCTCGCTGTCTGTCCGCTAACTGCGCGCAAATCCGTTACCATGGCTCGAGCGCAACTCGCAGACTCGCAATCGATGCCCGCAGAATGCTTCCGAGAATACTACTCGCCACCTGCCTTGTAACCATGACGGGAACCGTTTTTGCCCAGCCCCAACGCTGGCTGACCGCGGCCGACGGCGGCCTGGTCACCGATGGTGTGGTCCGGCAATTCGATCTGCCGAGTGGCCCGACGACCGTGGCCCTCGATGCGGATGGCGTGCTCTGGTTCACGCTGAGCCAGGCAAATGCGATCGGCAGAATCAATCCCGATGGGTCGGGTTATGCGGAATTCGGTATTCCAACGCCCAACAGCTCACCACGCATCATCTCCTACGGCGCCGACGGCAACATGTGGTTCTCCGAGCACGAGGGCAACAAGATGGGCCGAATCATGCCGGACGGCACCATCACCGAGTTCGAGATCCCGACGCCCGACAGCCAGCCGCGGGCCATCGCGCTGTCTGCCGACGGCAACATCTGGATCGGCATGTTTGCGGCGGGCAAGATCGGGCGCATCACGCCGGACGGCAGCATCACCGAGTTCGAAATCCCGACGCCCGACAGCGGTCCGCGCGCGCTCGCGGCCGGCCCCGACGGCAACGTCTGGTTTTCCGAGTTCAAGGCCAGCAAGATCGGGCGCATCACGCCGGATGGCGCGATCACCGAGTTCGTCTTGCCGCGCCCGAATTCCGGGCCCGGCGATATCACCGCAGGCGCTGACGGCAACATATGGTTCGTCGAGCTCGGCGGGGTCATGGACGGGCTCGAGGTGGACGGCAACCGTGTCGGGCGCATCACGCCGGACGGAGAAATTACCGAGTTCATGATTCCGAGCGCCGGGGGCACGCCGATCAACATCGCCGCAGGGCCGGACGGCAACGTCTGGTACACCAAAGGGGCAGCCATAGGGCGAGTGACGCCCGCCGGGGAGATCACGGAATTTCCGATCAGCGAGGGCCCCGCGCGCGCCGTCGGGATTTCGGCCGGCAGCGACCGGCAACCGCCCGACAGGCTCGTCAACCGGCTCTACTTCACGGACCCGGCCAACAATCGAATCGGCTATTTGAGCTTCGAATAGAAAAAGATAAAAAGGGGTCAGACCCCTTTTCCGAGAAATGGGGTCTGACCCCTTTTTGGTCCGATCGTCAGAGCACGAGCGGGCGGCGAGAGGCGCCGAAATAGAATCGCACGCCGAGGAACAAGGTCGTGGCGTCGTCGTCGTCGCGAATCCGGCCGCCAACCGACCAGTTCGCCTGCCGGAAGTACTGCAGGCCGAACTCGACGACCGTGTCCGTGTCCGAGCCCTTCGAATTGTCGAGCAACACCGAGCCGGCGAGTTCGACGCGGCCCGTCATCCAGCCCCGGACGTGGCCACCGAGAATCAGGCCTTCCTCTTTTTCGAGCGGCAATCCTCTGCGGTCGATGTCGTTGTCCGCGTAACTGAGGCTGGCCATCAAATCCAGGCTCGGCTGGATTTTCCAGAAGTAGCCCACACCGATCTGCATGGATTGCTGCTCGACGCCTGCGTCGGGTTCGAAGTCGCGATAGCGGCCGAAGACGACGAGATTCTCGGTGACGGCCGTCGAGCCGTCGACCTCGATGCCGATCTCGTCGAGTTCCGGGACCGCCAGGTTGGCGGCGACGTAGTCATAGCGCAGCGGGCCGAAATCAGTCTGGGCAAAGGCGGCTGCAGGCGCGATTGCCGCCAGAAGAACGCAGTAGCGTTTCATTTCCGACTCCTGGTCACGGGCTGGCGTCGGCTCGTAGTGTATCGCAGAGCTTGCAGTCCGAATTGGAAAAGCGCGCCGCATGAGGTAGCGTGTCGCCCCTGCGCTCGCTTCACTCCGAGGATGCCCCCATGCCAAAGCTCTTGTCCGTCGTTGTCGTCGCATCGTTGCTTGCGGCCTGTGGTCCCTCGGAACCGGTGGTCGTCGGCGAGAGCTCCGAGCCCGTCGAGCTCAGCAATGATGATGAGCGCATCCTCTATGCCCTCGGGGTCGTGCTTGCGGACAACATCGCGAACCTGAATTTGAGCCCGGACGAGGTTGCGCTCGTCACCGCGGGCATGCGCGACACCATCAGCGGAGCCGAGCCGCTCGTCGATATCGAGACCTACGGTCCGCGCATCCAGGGCTTCGCCAATCAACGCATTCAGGCCGGCGTCGATGAGGAGCAGGCTGCGTCGGCGGCGTTTGCGGACGAGATCGCCGCCGAGCCCGGCGCCGAGCGCACCGAGTCGGGCATCGTCTTCGTGCCGATGACCGAGGGCGATGGCGATAACCCGACCGCGAGCGACACGGTGACCGTCCACTACCATGGCACGCTGCGCGACGGCAACGTCTTCGACAGCTCGGTCGATCGGGGTCAGCCGGCGACGTTCTCACTGGGCGGCGTGATTCCCTGCTGGACCGAAGGCGTGCAGAAGATTCGCGTCGGCGGCAAGGCCAAGTTGCTGTGCCCGGCCGACATCGCGTACGGCGATGCGGGTCGCCCGGGTATTCCCGGCGGAGCGGCGCTCTTGTTCGAGGTCGAGCTGCTGTCGATCAATTAGCTGCGGGCTGGACGTAGATCCAGACCATATAAATGCAATAGGCCGCCACGAGGACGAATCCCTCTGTTCGTTCCAGGCGCGCGCGAGTCAGCATCAGCGAGAGCGCCAGTCCCGTTATCGCGATCATGGCTCCGAGGTCGATCAGAGTCACCGAGCGCATCGTCAGTGGCTGCAGCAGGCTGGTTGCGCCCAGGATCAGCAGCAGATTGAAGATATTCGAGCCGATCAGGTTGCCGGCCGCCATCTCTGGCTGACCATGCCGCGCCGCGATGATCGAGGCCGTGAGCTCGGGCAGGCTGCTGCCGAGCGCGGCGGCGGACAGGCCGACGACTGCGGCAGGGACGCCGATGATCATGGCAATCGCCACTGACGCTTCGACGAAAAGCCGGCTGCCGGTCACGAGGATCACGAGCCCGACGACGGCCAGCACGGCATTCAGCCCGACATTCTCGGTCAGGGTCGGCACGACATTCTCGTCGGGCGTCCGCTGGCTTCGGGTCGCGCGTGCATGCCAGAGGGTCAGGACGATGTAGACGACGATGCAGGTTACGAGCAGCGCGCCTTCCACCCGCGCCAGGCTGCCGTCGAGCAAGAGGCCGGGAACGAGCAGCGTCGTGAGCGCCATCACGAGAACGTCGCGTCGCACGAGCGTCTGGCGGACCGGCGCAGGTTTCAGGATTGTTACGATGCCGAGAATCAGGGCGATATTGCAGATGTTGGAGCCAATGACATTGCCGATTGCAAGCCCCGGCAGGTCGTTGGTCGCGGCGCTGATGGAAATCGCGAGCTCCGGCGCGCTGGTCGCGAACGCGACGATGGTGAGCCCCGCGACGAGAGGCGACAGGTGCAGGCGCTTGCCGAGGGCGGCTGCCGACGAAACGAGTATTTCGCCGCCGACATAGAGCAGGCCGAGTCCGCCGATGAAAAAGACGAGGGTCATAGGATGATTCGAATCCCTTCGTATCCAATCATGGTGACGCATAGTAACGCGCCGGCAATCGGAACGGCGGCCGGAACCTCGAATTCGGCGTCTGCGGTCGAGTTTCGCTTCAGACGCCAGAGCGACACATTGACCACGGTAAAGATCCCCAGGGCGATAAAGCTCGTGATTCGGGCCAGTCCGCCGAGCGACAGAAACAGGCTCAGAACGAGCATCATGCCGGCCACCGCAAGCGTGCCGCGCACCGGTGTTTGCGTCCGCGCATGGATTCGCGCAAACGCAGCGGGAGCGAGGCCGTCGCTGGCGAGCCCATAGAGCACGCGGCTTGCCATGATGATCTGAATCAGGGCGCCGTTGACCACGGCGAACAGGCTGATCGCTGCGATGATGCCTGGCGCATAGCCTCTCGATTCCGCGATCACGGCGAGCGGCGCTTCATTGCCTGCGAGCAGGTCTTGCGGCACGGCAAATACGGCGACGACGGCCACGAGCACGTAGAGTGTCGTCGATGTCACGAGCGCGATCACGATGGCCCGGGGCAGGTTGCGTCTGGGTTGTTTCACCTCCTCGGCGATGTTGACGATGTCCTCGAAACCGATGAAGGCGTAGAACGCGATGAAGGCGCCGGAGACAACGCCAACCAGCGCCGCCGAATCGAGGCTTGGCAGCATGCTGCGCCAGGCGCTCCCGACCTGCCCGAAGCTGTCCGCGGCGATCGCGCAGACGAACACGAGACCGAGGATCTCGAGCACCGTAATCGCAGCGGCCGCGGTGAGCGATTCGCCGATTCCCCAGCTCGCAATCGCCGCCAGCAACGAGATGCAGGCGATGATGACGACCGCGGACGGCAGCGCGACGAACACGTCGAGATAGCCGACGAAGCCCCGTACCATCGTCGCGGCGGAGACTGTGCCGACGGCGACAACCGCCCAGCCGACCGTCGCGGCGAGCCAGTTGCGGTTGAACGCCGCCTGCGCGTAGGCGGCTTCGCCGGCACTCTTGGGAACCCGTGAGCCCAGCTCGGCGAAAGAAAACGCCGTGACACCGGCGAGCACCGCAGCCAGCAGAAACGCGCTCGGAGCGCGCGGCCCGGCGAGCGCCACGACCTCGCCAATCAACACGTAGATCCCGGCGCCAAGTATGGTTCCGAGGCCGTAGAGCGTCAGCAGCGGCAGACCGATGCTGCGGCGGAGGTGACTCGGCTCCAAGGCTTCAGCGACGCCCCGGCGCGGCCACGTCAGGCGCGCCAGTCACGCTGCATCTCGAGGAAAGTAAACGAGGCAGACCAGGTGATCATGACGAGCCCGGTCAGCGCTTCCATGCCGGTCATGAAGCGAATCGGCCCCTCGGGCACGAGATCACCGAACCCGACGGTCGTATAGACCATCGCGGAGTAGTAGACATGGTCGGCGACGTTCACGATCTGGGCCGCGCCTTCGATCGACCCGAAGATGTCCCACTGAAGCAGGAACAGATAGGCCAGCCCGAAAATCCAGATTTCCACCGCATGCGTCAGCATGATGACGAGGATGAGGAATATCACGCGCTGCCGGCGACGGTGAGCGACGGCGGGGAGCAGGCGGATGCAGTTGCGCAGGACCTCATAGTGCAGTCCGATGATCACGCTGATCACCACGATCGTCGTGCAGATGACGCCCCAGTGGGCCGGATTGGTCAGCGCCTCCATCAAGCCAATATACAATGATTGTTTCGCAGGGAAATCTCGGCATCTGCCGATAGGCTTTCTTCAGGAGGGATCGATGACTTTTTCAGGACGGCTCGGGGTTGGCGTGGCCTTCGCGCTGGCAGCCGCCGGGGCGCTGGCTCAGGATGAGGAAGAAGGATTGTCGGGCAGTGTTGCCCTCGGCTACCTCGCTACCAGCGGTAACTCGGAAAGCGAAAATCTGA
>DATCZB010000067.1:0-8623 GCA_036526155.1 Gammaproteobacteria bacterium | reverse complement strand
CGGCGCGCTCGAATGCCGGCTGGACGAACCGCTCGGGGTCGATCACGGCAAAAACGCGTTGCAACTGGTCAGTACTTTCCGAATCCATAAGGGTCCTCCTTTAGCGAGCGAGAGTCTAGAATTCACGGCACCTTAAGCGGAATAAGTAATTGCCCCAGGCAAGCAGGCATTACGACTCGATATGGACATTCAGTTTCTTGGCGCAACGGGACGAGTCACGGGCTCGTGCTACCTGATACGAGTCGGCGGCAAGCGCATCCTGCTCGAATGCGGCCTGGTGCAGGGCAGCAATGAGGAAGAAGAGGAGAACCGCGCCTCGTTCCCGTTCGATCCGGCGGCGATCGACGCCGTCGTCCTGAGCCATGCGCACATCGATCACTCGGGACGCCTGCCGCTGCTCATGAAGCAGGGCTTTACAGGGCCAATCTATACCCATCATGCCAGCCGCGCGCTCTGCACGATCATGCTGCGTGACTCCGGCTACCTGCACGAGAAGGATGCCCTTTGGGCCAACCGCAAGCGCCGACGCCAGGGTCTGCCGCTATTGGCGCCGCTGTATACGCAGGACGACGGCGAAGCCGTCATGCACCAGTTTCACGGCCTCGCCTACGGGGCGAAGACGGAAATCCTGCCCGGCTTCTCGATCCGGCTGCGCAACGCCGGACACATTCTGGGGTCGGCCATCGTCGAGGCCTGGATCGCCGAGGGCGGCGTCGAGCGCAAGCTCGTGTTCAGCGGCGACCTCGGTTTCGTGGATGCGCCTGTGATGCCGGACCCGGAGACCGTCGCCAAAGCGGATCTCGTGCTGCTGGAAAGCACCTATGGAGACCGGCAGCATCGCTCGGTCGAAGCAACGCTCGAGGAGCTCGAAGCGGTGTTCGCGCACCGGGCCAACTCGAGCGGCAACATCATCATCCCGGCGTTCGCCGTCGGCAGGACCCAGGATCTGCTCTACCTGATGGCGGAGCACTTCGACCAATGGCGGATCGGCAATTATCAGGTCTTCCTCGACAGCCCGATGGCGATCGAAGCCACGACGACCTACTCGCAGTACCGCCATTTGTTCGACACCGAGCTCTTCCGCCCCGGCAAGCCCGATACGCGCCTGCGCAACCTGACGTTGTCACGCACGTCCCAGGACTCGATGGCGATCAACGAGATCGACTCCGGCGCCATCATCATTGCCGGCAGCGGCATGTGCTCAGGCGGCCGCGTCATGCATCACCTCAAGCACAATCTCTGGAAATACGACTGCCAGGTCATCATCGTCGGCTATCAGGCGCATGGCACTCTGGGCCGGAGGCTCGTCGACGGCGCCGATCAGGTTCGCATCATGGGCGAGGAGATTCGCGTCAACGCGCGGATTCATACTGTCGGCGGGTTATCGGCGCATGCCGACCAGTCGGGTCTCGTCGACTGGTACCGCCAGTTCGAGGGCGCGCCTCCCGTCTGCCTGGTGCATGGGGAGCCGGATGCGCAAGCCGAGCTTGCCGGGGCGATTAGAACCGCGACCCAGGCCCAGGTGAGGATTCCGAAGCGCGGCGAAACGATCGATCTCGCCCGGCTTACGGTATAGCTCGGGCAGCTAGCCGCTGCCGAATAGCCTGCGGCTTGCGATCGCGGCCCCCTCCACCAGGGCCGCAAGCTTCTTGTAGGCGATATCGGGCACGACACGGCCGGTCCCGGCAAAGGTGCCAAAACCGCAGTCCGTTCCCGCGATGACGCGCTCGCGACCGACGATATCGGCGAACTGACAGATCTGCTGGGCGACGAGCTCGGGATGCTCGACATAGTTATAAGTCGAATCGATGCAGCCCGGCACGAGAATCTTGTCCTCGGGTAACTGCGCATCGCGCCATACGGTCCATTCGTGCCGGTGGCGCGGATTCGCGGCCTCGAAGACGATGGCGGCCGGCCTCGCCCTGAGCACGATGTCGAGAATCGTCGTCAACGGAATATCGTGGTCGTGCGGCCCCTCGTAGTTCCCCCAGCAGATGTGCATGCGCATGCGCTCGGGCGGAATATTGGCGACGGCGCGATTCAGCGCCTCGACCTGACATTCGGCGCGACTCAGAAATTCCGACTCGCTGAGCTCCTGGAAACCTGTGTGCTTCGCCATCGCCAGATCCGGGCAATCGAGCTGCAGATCGAACCCGGCAGCCGCAATGGCTTCGTACTCATGCTGCATGACGGCGGCAATGGCGTCGACATAGGCCTCGTGCGTGTCGTAGTAGCGGTTGTGCTGAAACGACGACACGACCCCGGGCGAAGCGGCGTTCATGAACGCGCGGCCGCCGCCATGAGCGGCGAGCGCGAGCTTCAGGTTCTCTATGTCCTTGTTGACGGCGTCCGGATCGATGAGCTCGATCGGCCCGGTGCAGGCGGCGCGCTGGAATGTCTGCGGACCGATCATGCGGCCGATTGCCTCGCGAAAATCCGGGTGCGGCGCGAGATCCTTGTGCGGCGGGCGCGGGTGGTGGCCCTCGAATCCCGACAGGCGATCCTTGATGTAGGTCGCGTAACCGATCTTGCTGGTCTCGCCGTCGCTGACGATGTCGATGCCGATCTCGCGCTGCCTGGCGACGACCTCGTCCACGCCCTGCCGCATCACGGCGTCGAACTCGGCCACGTCGCAGGGCTCGCCCCGTTCCTTGCGTTGCAGACACTCGATAACCGCAGCGCTGCGCGGCAGGCTGCCGACGTGCGTGGTCAGAATTCGTTGTTTAAGGTTCGTCATCCAGCGGCGCATTCTTGCCGACGGCAGTCGCATCCGCAACCGGCCGCGAAGAATGCCAACTCGCGGTATGATCGGGGCCAAAGAACCTGTATTGGGGGGACAGGAACATGCCCAGCAAGACTCTCGCACTGGCCGGGGCGACCGCGCTGATCGCAACACTCGCGCTGGCGCAGCCTGGCGGCTTCGCTCAGCGCATGCAGGCGGTGTTGGCCGAGCCTTTCGTCGGACTGACGGCCGAAGGCGACATCGAGACCGGGCTCTACACGCTCGAAGAGACCGGCGTCAGCACGGCGGGCGTGCGCGCGGCAGCGCTGCGCTTCCTGGATTCGCTGACCGACGAGCAGCGCGAGCGCACCGTCTTCCCGGTCCAGGACTCCGAGTGGCGCAACTGGGCCAACGTGCACCTGTTTCCGCGCCAGGGGGTCAGCGCGCTGGAGATGACTGATACGCAGCGCGAGCTCGCCTATGCGCTGATCCAGGCCGGCTTGAGCGAGCGTGGCTATCAGACTTCGCGCGACATCATGCGCCTCAATCACACAGTCGCCGAGCTCGTCGATAATTTCGAGGAGTACGGCGAGCACCTCTACTACTTCACCGTCATGGGCGAACCGTCGGCGGACGAGCCCTGGGGCTGGCAGCTCGACGGGCACCATCTCGTCGTCAACTACTTCGTCATTGGCGATCAGGTCGTCATGACGCCGACTTTCATGGGCTCCGAGCCGGTTACCGCCGACTCCGGCCGCTATGCCGGGACGTCGATCATGCAGCCCGAGCAGGATGAGGCCTTCGCCTTTATGCAGTCGCTCGACAGCGACCAACGCGCCGAAGCCATCCTGACCGTGGAAAAGAGTCGCGGCGAGAGCGTGGCCGCAATGATGAGCGACAATGTCGCGATCGCTTACGAGGGACTCCGGGCGACGAAGCTCAACAGCGCCCAGCGCGATGCGCTGGTTGACCTGATCGGCCTCTATGTCGGCCACATGGACGAAGGCCACGCGGCCATCCGCATGGAGGAGATCCTGGCACATCTCGACCGAACCTGGTTCGCCTGGAAAGGACGCGTAGAGGCGGACAGCGTTTTCTACTATCGAATTCAAAGCCCCGTGATTTACATCGAATTCGATCATCAGGGACCTGTCGCCCTCGGCGAATTCGGCGGCGAGGCGACGCGCAATCACATTCACAGCACGGTCAGAACGCCGAACGGCAACGACTACGGCAAGGACCTGTTGCGCCAGCACATGGAGCGATTCGCCAATGATCCCGAACACGGCCACGGCGACTCGGCGGCTTTCGCCGCTCGCTGAGCCGATGCGTAGATGCCTGGCTGCGCTGGCTGCCGCTGCGCTGTTATCTGCCAGCGCAGCAGCTCAGGAAACGTCGCGCCACGACGTCCTGTTTATTGCGATCGACGACCTCAACGACTGGGTCGGCTATCTCGGCGGTCACCCGCAAACGCAGACGCCGAATATCGACCGGCTCGCGGCACGCGGCATGGCATTTCTGAACGCGCAGACAGCCTCGCCGCTCTGCAATCCAACGCGGACCGCTCTCTTGAGCGGACTGAGACCCTCGACGTCCGGCATTTACGGTAATGCGCCGGACTGGCGCTCGCAGGCGATTTTCGCCGACAAGGCGACCCTGCCCCGCCATTTCCGTGATAACGGCTATGAGACGCTCGGCGCCGGCAAGATTTTCCATGCCCACACTTTCTACGAGGCAGGCTTCTCCGGATTCAACGACCAGACGGCGTGGGACAACTTTTATCCGAGCCTCGCGCGACAGCTGCCCGACGAGATTGGCCCGGTTTCGCGACCGGCCAACCAGAACACGGCCTTTGCCGGTTTTGACTGGTATCCGCTCGTTGCCGAGGACACCGCGCTCGGCGACGGCCAGGTCGTCGGCTGGGTCGAGCGACAGCTTCTGGCAGAATCAGAGGCGCCGCGCTTCCTCGCGGCCGGCATCTATCGTCCACACCTGCCCTGGTATGTGCCCGAGCACTATTTCGACCTGCATCCGCTGGACGAGATCCAGCTGCCGCCGTATCGGCCGGACGATCTCGACGACGTTTCCGCTTTTGCAGCGCGCAGCGATACCCTCTCGGTCGAGACACACGAATGGGTGCTGGCGGCCGACGCCTGGGAAGACGGCGTTCAGGCCTATCTGGCGAGCGTCAGTTACGCCGACGCAATGGTGGGCCGACTGATCGACACGCTCGACGCGACCGGGCGCGCCGACAACACGATCATCGTGCTCTGGGGCGATCACGGCTTTCATCTCGGCGAGAAAGGGCGCTGGCGCAAGATGACGCTCTGGAACGAGTCGCTGCACGTGCCGTTCATCATCGTCGCGCCCGGCATCACGACCCCGGGGGCGACGACCCGGGCGCCCGTCTCGCTCATGGACATCTATCCGACGCTCGTCGAGCTGGCGGGCCTAGAACGGCCCGCCCACGTCGAAGGCCGCAACCTGGTCCCGCTGCTCGAGGACCCGACTCTCGAATGGGATTACCCGGTCCTTTCCACCTACGGCTACGGCAACCATGCCGTCGTATCCGAGCGCTACCGCTATATCAGCAACGCGGACGGCAGCGAAGAGCTATACGACATGATTGATGACCCGAACGAGTGGACCAATCTGGCCAACGATGCGCGTTATGCGGATGTCATCGAAGAGCTTGCGACGCATCTGCCAGAGTATGACGCACCGGATCTCGCGCGGCCGGCGGCTCGGAACTGAGCCGGACGCGCACGCTCGGCGTTCGACTCAGGGCTGTTGCGAAGCCAGAGCGGCTGCCCGGCGCCGTCGCCGCTGCAACCAGACCCAGAAACCGGTCAGGAACAACACGGCCGGCGCGAGCCCGAAAATGACCCAGGTCATTCGCCCCCAGACGCCGCCGAAGCGGCCGAAGTGGGCGTCGACGAGAAAGTTCAGCAGGCCGTCGCCAGGCCTGACGAAGTCGGTGACGTCGGAATCGAGCCAATCCCTGAGATCCTCGACGGGCCCCGGAAACGCGAAGTAGAGACTCGTCAGGCCCCAGTTCAACAGCAGCAGACAGAGCCAGAAGCCAATCGCGCTGTGCAGATGCCAGATCTTGCGGCGTGACGACAGCGGCACGTAAAGGCTTTGCTTCCACCACCGCTTGCCCGGCCACCAGATAATCATGCCCGTGATCACGACGATGATCATCAGGCCGCCAAGAATGCCGTTGACCTGGCGCCCCCCGCCATACACGAGCAGATCATCGTGCAGAAAGACGAGCCACTCGACGAACGCGACGATCGGAGGAAAGTCCGAACCCATGTCCTCTAGCGCATAGGGGTCGAACAGGCGCCCCTCTTCCTCTCCGTCGCGCGACAAGAGCACGTTGACCGGCCGCTGCGGGAATCGGCCTTCGCGGAATCTTACGACCTCGTAATCGGGGTACGCGTCGTTAATGGCGGCGGCCAGGACATCACCCTCAGCGCGCGCGCCGGTTGCATCAGGCACTTCGCGCGGAATCGCCCAGCGCGTGATCTCGCCGCGAAAGACGACCGCACTGCCCGATATCGAAATAATTACGATGTAAAGGCCGAGCCCGAGCGCAAGCCACAGGTGTACCTTGATTAGGGCGCGCCGAAAAATGGGGTCAGACCCCTTTTTTAAGAAATGGGGTCTGACCCCATTTACTGGCCGGGCAGATCAACGATACAGGTACTCCTCGATCTGGCCGCTCTCGTACAGATCGATGTAGTAGCTCTGCGGATCGCAGGTCGCCATCTCGTAAACGACGAGGCCGGGCTCACGAGCCGACCCGCGCCGGCGCGTCAGCGGCGCCGTGTAGTACGGGTCATGGAACGTCGCGATGCGATCCATCGTCAGGCGGTCTTCGGCGAACTCCCAACGTTCGACGATGCGCGTGCCGTCACCCGCCATCGGCAACCCCGACCCGTCGAGCCAGCCCGGCAGCAAGTGCGTCGTCTCGATCACGAGGACGTTGTCGTTCTCCCACTGGCCAACCGAGAACCCGAGCGAGCTCGGCTGCAGATTGGCCGACGCCTCGCGCCCGTCCATGTAGATCCGGCGCGGCATGTTGTGCTCCTCGTGCACGACGAGGTAATGCGACCCGGCATCGACGATCTCCATCGTATACGGCGCACCGATAATTCGCGGCAGTCCGGGTGCCAGGCAGCGCAACGAATAGTCGTCGTAGTGCTCGGTCGCTTCGTACATGGCGCGCGCCTCGTCGGTGAACGCATACGGCTTCGGCTCGAGATCGTCGACCGTCACGCGAAACCGGAAGCCGTTGTTCCAGGCACCGCTGATGTCGAACGGGTGCTCTGTGTTGAGCTGACCGTAACCGTAATCCTCGTAAGTCAGCTCGGCCGCCTCGTCCGACGGGTCACGCCGGCCACCATAGGCGCCGAGCTGCGGGCCACCTTCGACGTTCATGTTCCGCGCATAGAGCTTGTTCGAGCCGTCGCGGGCCACTTCGCCCTGCGCCCAGATCGTGTCGCCGACCTGAACCGTGTCGCGAAACCACTCGCTGCGGCGGAGATTGGTGACGCTCGTCAGCTGCAGCTCCCACTCCTCGACCGAGCCGTCTTCATTTGTCGACTCGAGCCGGTATCGCACATGCGGATTCGTGAACCAGACGCGGGTCACGACACCCTCGACCTCGCCGCTCGAACCCTCGATGAACTCGGCGGAAAACGAATGATGCGCCATCGCAGCCGGCGCCCCAAGAACCAGGATAACAACGCCGCCGATCAGCTCTCGTAAGATTCTCATTGCTGTGCCCCCTCACTCGGCCTGGATCGCAAGCCCCGACGACCGTCGCGGGCGCTCCAGCACCTGAATTCTCCTGACCGGCCGATTCTAGCGGACACCTCCCGGAGCGTCGATCTGCGGGGGTTAAGGCCTCGTTCAGCTTGGAACCGCTAAATTCGACGGCACCATGAAGCAATCCGCCCAGATTCTGCCGAATATCCAGCACTCGTGGCTCCTGAGTACCGCGCTGCTGGTGGCGGGCGCCCTGCTCGTCGCCGGCACCGCGCGGTCGCAGGCGGTGGACCCGAACGAGCTCGAAGAGCTCGTCGCTCCGATCGCCCTGTATCCCGACGATGTGCTCGGCATCATCCTGCCGGCGTCGACGTTTCCGCTCGACATCGTGCGCGCCACCCGGTTTCTCGACGAGCTCGAGATCGATCCGACGCTCGAGCCCGACCCCTCCTGGGACGAGTCGATCGTCGCCCTGCTGAACTACCCTGAGATCCTGCGCATGATGGACGAGGATCTGGACTGGACCTGGGCGCTCGCCGAGGCCGTCCTGACCGACGAAGCTGCCGTACTCGCGGCAGCGCAGGATTTCCGGCGCCTGGCGCTCGCGGCCGGGAACCTGCCGAGCGACGACAAGCAGGTCGTCACCGAGTCCCAAGGCGTCATCGAGATCAAGCCGGCCGACCCGGAAGTCGTTTACATACCGGTTTACGAGCCGCGTGAGGTCGTCGTTTATCAATCAAGGCCGGTCTATCACTACTACCCGACCGCCTACCCGCTCTATTACTACCCGTATCCCGTGGGGCATTACTTTCCGACCCGTTTTTTCTGGGGCGTGACGTCGTGGTTCTCGATCGGCTGGCATTCGCATTACCTGCATGTGCACCATCACAGCCATCGGTCGCACCCGTACTATCTCGACAGCTACTACCTGTACCGGCCGCACTACTACCGGAACAACGTCATCGTCACGGTCAATGCGAACAATTACACCAATGTCTGGCGTCCGAATCCGCGGCGCGGCGGCAACCGGCCACGCACGCTGACGGTAGAGGGCAGCGCCAGCGGCGCGCGCGCGGTGCGGACGTCAACGGTCGAGACGCAGCCGGGCACCGTCAGGACGAGAGC
>DATCZB010000066.1:0-8763 GCA_036526155.1 Gammaproteobacteria bacterium | reverse complement strand
GCTTGGGCTTGCAGGTGCGACCGGTCGCGTAACCGGACCGCATCTGCACTGGGGCGTGCGCATCCTCGATGCTCGCGTCGATCCTTTCAGCTTGCTCGATCTCGGCGCAGACTGAGCCCGGCTTTTGACTTCATATGCCCCGTCGCCTGACGATGGGGCGGTTTCTGTTACCCGAGACCATGCGCGCAGCAAGACCCACGCTATGCAGTCCGGCGCACTCTATCTCATCGCAGCGGACCTGATTCTGCTGGTGCACGTGCTTTTCGTCGCGTTCGTCGTCCTCGGGCTGCTGCTCGTGTTCGCGGGCAAGTTGCTGCGATGGCCCTGGGTTCGCAATCCTTGGTTTCGCCTCGCGCACGTCGCGGCGATCGGCATAGTCGTGCTGCAGTCCTGGCTCGGTGCTGCCTGCCCTCTCACCATGCTCGAGACAGCGCTGCGCGAGCGAGCGGGTGAGGCGGGTTACGCGGATACATTCATTTCTCACTGGCTGGAGACAATCCTGTACTACCGGGCGCCGGCGTGGGTATTCACTGCCAGCTATACGGTTTTTGGCTTGCTGGTGCTCGCAGCCTGGTTCTGGGTCAGGCCTCGCGGACTGCGCGGGCCTGGCTGACGATTGCGGCGATTTCGGCCCTTGCGCTAGGCTCAGGATCAAATGCGAATGGATTGGAACGGACCGATGCCCCCTTACGATCGGAGCCTGATATGAGCTCAGGCAGACCAGTTGCTGTTGCAGCAGAATTCGTCCACTTCAGCCACGTCATGTTTTCCGGATTCGTGTTTCTTGGCAGCAGCCTCGTGCTCCTCGACACACGCATCGCGATGCTTCATGTTCCCGCCGTGTTCTGGGTTGGACTGGTTACGATCGCGGGGCTGACCTGCCCGTTGACGCCGCTGGAGCGCAAGCTCCGCAACAGTGCCGGCCGGGGGCAGTTTTCCGGCGGATGGATTCGCCGCTACGTTGCGCCGATCGTGTCATGGAACGGGTCGCCGCGCCGGCTCGAACGCTCGATCGGCGTTGCCGCGCTCGCATGGAACGCGTTGCTGTACGGAGGTCTGCTCTGGTGGACACGGCTTCCGGATGTCGGGTAAGGGCTCGCGTTCCGCAGACCCGCGGGTCGTGATTCGCCGCGCCAGGCTGGCGGACGCTGAGCGGTTGGCCACGATATACAACGAGGCCGTCATGGACACGACGGCAACCTTCGATATCGAGCCGAAATCCGTCGATGATCGCAGAGGCTGGCTGGCTGCTCGGGGCGATCGGCATCCGGTGCTGGTGGCCGAGCTCGACGGGACAGTGGTCGGCTATGCGTCTCTGACGCGCTGGTCAGCTCGCTCCGCGTACGACGACAGCGCGGAGACCGGTGTCTACGTACACTCGAGCCACCGCGGACTGGGGCTCGGCCGCAGGCTCTATGACGAGATTATTGGCGAAGCGCGGCAGCTCCGTTTCCATACGCTGATCGCACGCGTCACGGCCGAAAGTGCGGCGAGCATCCGACTCAATGAGGCTGCGGGCTTCGTCGTTGTCGGCACGATGCGGGAAGTCGGGCGCAAGTTCGGCCGATGGCTCGACGTGGTGATCATGCAAAAAATGCTCGACTAGACCCGTTGGGGGAGTGAGCCGGCGGGCCGGTCGGTAGTGAGGCAGGGCGAAGAGTTTCCCACCCCGGAAAAGAAAAACCCGGCGGTGGGAACGCCGGGTCAGACTCTTATTGTTATCGGAGTTTACGGTTTCAAGTATGCGGCCTAGCTGTTGAACATTACCCCGCGGGTGATGAACTACAAGTTATTGTTGTTATTAAAGCCGTTCTGTCTTCTTCTAGTTCTTTCTTCTTCTTCTAATCGTTTTAATCTAACAGAAGCACATGGTTTTCGGCATGATTTTCTGTCTGTTTGCGCACTCACTGCCTCCTTGCGGAGGCTTAAAGCTCTAAGCAAGACCTGTGCCATTCATGCTATCTTCCATTAAATCAGTAAGTTACTTCGTATATTTGTTATCGTCGGCGAAACAGTAGGGCGCTTTTGTAAATAATATCGACAGAGACGTTACATAATTAACTTAATCTATAATCTAGGTTACTGCATATAACATACTGATTTATAAGGCTGCGCAGAATTTAACCTCACTGTTTCAGCGACTGTCCGTCAGCGACTCGCTCGAATGCCGCATTCCGCCGACTACGACGGTCACGATCTGTTCGAGGTCTCCGATCTCGTTCAGTGGATCGCCGTCGATTACGAGCAGGTCCGCGAGCCGGCCAGATTCGAGCGTTCCGGTTTCCAGTGACAGACCCAGGGCGATCGCGCCTCCGGCCGTCGCGTAACGCAGGATCTGATCCTCGGGCATGCCCTGCGCAGCCAGCAGGGCAAGCTCATGGTGAAAGCCCGACCCGTAACCGACACCCGGCGCGTCGGTGCCGATCGCGACCCGGCCGGAGTTTCTCATGATCCATTCGAACCCGTCCGTCAGTGCCGGCATCGACTCTGCTCTCGCGTCGGAATCGATCGCTCCGAGCCCGGTTGCCAGAAAAACTTGCGAGCCCCTGACGAGCTCGAATATGTCTCCGTAGCTGCGGCCGAGAGTCGAGAGCGCAATGCGCGGGCGGACCGCGCCACCCGCTCCCGCCTCGGCTGACGGGGGCTCGGTCTCGATGAGCCCGTCGCGCGTCAATTGCTCGGCCAGCGCATGCCGCAGCCCGCCGAGCACCCGGCGGGTCGAGCCGAAAGCGATCGGTGTGGTTGCCGGCATCGTTATTTCCAGCAGGCCGTCGGACGGCGTAACGACGACGCGCGGACCCGGTTGCTGACCACTGGCCCAGGCCTCGGCGAGCTCGAGTGCGCCGCGCCAGTCCGCGCTGACGTCAGAGACGGTAGTAATGCCGCTCGCAAGCAAAGTCCGGCCGAGCTGCGAGCTTGCAACCCTGCCGAGATGAGTGTGCACATCGATGAGCCCGGGCACGACGGTCAGATCGCGTGCATCGACGACCCGATCAGGCAGCGGGAGACGGTCGCGCCCGACGATATCCGTGATCCGCTGACCCTCGATATGGATGTCGACATGGTAGCGATAATCGGTGCTAACGCCGTCGAACAGACGGCCGGCCTGAATGACGTAAGCCGAGTCGGGAACGGCCGGGCTCCAGCGCAGTTCGCGTCGGCCGATCAGGTCGCTGAGGTCGACGTTCGCAGCGGCAGTCGGGGTAGTCTCCGCGCTTGCCGCGGTCTCGAAAACTTGCGGGTAGTCGGATGCGATGGCCGCATCACGCGCTGTGAGTCGCAAAAAACGGCCCTGCCAGGTCAGGCCGCCAGGCGCGACCAGCCCGCTTGCCAGCGTCGTCGACGAGAACGCCTGGCCAAGTTCCATCAGTCTCAGGTCGGTCGCGCCGGACGCATCCAGACGCTCGGTGACGAGAAACGCCACATGGCGGCCGTCACCCGAGACACGAGGCGCTATGGCGTGAGCGGTCGCGCTGGTCAGTTGCAGCAGTTGTCCTGAATCGATTCGCAGGCGCCAGATATCCATCGTGCCGCCGCGATCGCTCGAGAAAACGAGCCATTCACCGTCGGGAGTGAATTGCGGTGAGCGATCCGAGAAACGGTCGTCTGTAAGCCGCAAGAGTTCACCGTCGTCGTACAGCCAGAGATCACCGAGCGCGCTGAAAGCCGCTCGATTGCTCGGCTCGTGATGGACGAGGCCGTTAATGCCGGAGATCGGATGCGGGCCCGCGGCGTCGAGACGGGAGGAGGCGGGGGCCGGCGGCACCTCTTCGACGTCGACGCCGGCAAACAGCAGCACGCGGTTCTTCTCGGTCGACGCGATGCCGCGACGCCAGAGTGCGCCGTCGGCCGCATAAACGTACTCGTCGGCCGAAATCCAGCCGGCACGGCCGGCAAAAACATCTTCGGCGTCAGTCAATCGGCGCCATATCGGCTCGTCGGCATCGATGAAAAGCGCGAGATCGCTGGTGCGGCCGTCGATTCGCTCGTTTACGACCAGGACGCCGCCGCCCGGCCGCCAGCTGGGGGCGGCCAGTTGCCGCGTGCTTTGCACGATCGTCCGTCCCCGCGGCGAGCCTTCCCGGAGCCGGATCTCCGAGCGTCCGCGCTGCAGGCTGACGTAGGCCAGGGTGCCGTCCGAATAGACTGTCGGGAAGCGCGCGTCGCCAGGCTCGTCGGTCAATTGGCGCAAGGCGGCCGACTCTAGCTCGAGTGACCAGAGGCTATAGCGTCCGCTGCGATTCCCGGCAAAGATGACCGCGCGGCCGTCGGCAGAGAACTCCGGTTCACGCTCGTCGAAATCCGTATCGGTCAGGCGCTCGAGCGTATCTGTGCCCGGGGTCAGTCGCCATATATCCCACTGCCCGTCGAGCCAGCGCTGAAAGACGATGCTCTCGCCGGTCGGGTCGAAACGCGGTTGGGCGACGCCGCTGCCAGCCGGAATCAGGGCGGTCGCGCCGCCGCCGGTCAGGGGCATGCGCCAGAGCCCTCCGAGCAGGTCGATGACCAGGTACTCGTTGGCGGGATGAATCGCGAGCGCGAGATTGGTGCCTTCCCTGACGTCGACCACTTCTGCATGCGCTGCCGCCGTCGCGCCAAGCCAGAGCAGCAGCAAGATGCGCTTCATCGCCGTCTAGGGTTGCAGCCAGCTGCTCGACCAGTCGCCGCCTGAGCTGCGTCGATAGCAGAGCCGCTCGTGAAATCGATCCATGCCCTCGACCCAGAATTCGATCGCGTCCAGCTGCAGCCGATAACCGCCCCAGGCTGCAGGACGCGGTATGTCGGCATGCTCTGCGAACTCTGCCTCCCGCGTCGCCAGGCGATCCACGATCGAGTCCGGTGCATCAATCGCGCGGCTCTGCTCGCTCGCCCAGGCGTTCAACTGGCTTGCCCGCGGGCGCGACGCGAAGTAGCTATCGCTTTCGGCAGCCGGCGACCGCTCGACTTTGCCCTCGAGCCGGAGCTGCCGGCCGGCATCGGGCCAGTAGAGGGCGCCGGCCGCCCGCCCGGCGGACTCGAGCTCGCTCGCCTTGCGTGAGGCGTAGTTGGTGTAGAAGACGATATAGCCTTCGGACTCGGCCAATTCCTTGAGCAACACATAGCGCACCGAGATCCGGCCGTCGCGCGCGACCGTTGCCAGCGCCATGGCCCAGGGGTTTTTGCTGATCCGGGCCTCGGCTTCCGTCAGCCACTGCCGCGCCAGCGGCAACGGATCCTCGGGAGCGGGTTGCGGCAGACAGCTCATCGCGCAGTCGTCATGCCTCAGACGAGCGCATCAGCATGAAAGCGCAGGTGCTCGCCGATATAAGTGCTGACGAAGAAATAACCGTGGTCGTAACCCTCGCGCGCGCGGTACTCGAGCGCCTGCCCCGATTCCTCGCAGGCGGCCTGCAGCTCGGCGGGCATCAGCTGATCGAGGAACGGGTCGGCCGCGCCCTGATCCACGAGCAGCGTATGCCGGCTCGGCATTTGCCGGATGACGGCCGCCGCGTCGTACAGTTCCCATGCGCCGCGGTCCTCTCCGAGGTAGGCCGTCAACGCCTGCTCACCCCAGGCGGAGCGACTGGCGGA
Organism: Gammaproteobacteria bacterium; assembly: GCA_036526155.1. Taxonomy (GTDB): domain Bacteria; phylum Pseudomonadota; class Gammaproteobacteria; order Steroidobacterales; family Rariloculaceae; genus DATCZB01. Next base: position 3,192 of record DATCZB010000066.1, on the reverse strand, counting down.
GCTGATCGGCGCGAACGCCGAGATCGAGCGGTAAGCGTCGGCGTTACGCGTCCCGATCGTCAGCGCGCCGTGGCCGCCCATCGAGTGGCCACTGATCGATTTGCGTCCGGCGTCGACAGGCAGGTTCTCGTTGACGACTGCGACGAGCTCGTCGGAGATGTAGTCATACATCCGGTAGTGCGCCGCCCAGGGCGCCTCGGTCGCGTTGACGTAGAATCCGGCGCCGGAGCCGACGTTCATGAACTCATCCTCGCCCGGCAGATTCACACCGCGCGGGCTGGTATCGGGGATGATGAGCGCAAGGCCGAGCTCAGCCGCGTAGCGCTGGGCGCCCGACTTGACGGAAAAGTTCTCTTCCGTGCACGTCAGACCGGACAGCCAGTACACGGCCGGAACCGGTCCCTGATCCGCTGCCGGCGGTAGAAAAACGGCGAACTGCATGTCGCAGGCGCAGGCTGCTGATTGGTGACGATAGGTCACCTGACGTCCCTCGAAACAGCGTGTCTCGCTGACCACTTCCAAACTCATGCTCTAATTCTCCCCGAGTCGTCTTGCGTCAGAGCCGTGAGCCGAGTACAAACGCCCTCCTTGGAGAACAGCATGAACCTCGATCAACTGCGTAAACGGCTCACCGAAATCGATCGCGAGCTCATTCGGCTTGCGAAGGAACGCCAGGACATCGTCGGCCAGGTCGGCGCGCACAAAATCGCCCACGGCGTTCCAACGCGCGATTATGAGCGTGAGCGTGACGTCTTGAAAGGTGCGAGGGATCTTGCCGAGTCGATCGGGCTCGAGCCGGATCTCGCTGAGGAGATCATGCAGCTCCTGATCCGGTCGTCATTGACCCGGCAGGAAGAGAAGCGGGTCGAGTCAGTGACCGAGGGTGAAGGCAAGCGGGCGCTGGTCATCGGCGGCCTTGGCCAGATGGGCGCCTGGTTTGTCCGCTTTCTGCGTTCTCAGGGTTATAGCGTCGAGATTGCCGATCCCGGTGCGGCGCCGGAGCAGGACGATGTCCGTCCTGACTGGCGCGACCTCGATCTCGATCACGAGCTCATCGTGGTTGCCGCGCCGATCAAGGCAACGGCCGCGATTCTCGTCGAGCTTGCGCGACGCAAGCCGACTGGTCTCGTGTTCGATATAGGCTCACTCAAGACGCCGCTGCGCTCGGGTCTGCTGGCGCTGGCCGAGGCGGGCTGTCGCGTGACCTCGATCCATCCGATGTTCGGCCCGGATACGAGGCTATTGTCGGGACGGCACGTCATTTTTGTCGACGCGGGTAACGCCGACGCCACCGAAGACGCCCGGCGCCTTTTCGGTGCGACGATGGCAGAGCAGATCGACATGAGTCTCGAGGAGCACGATCGTCTGATCGCTTATGTTCTGGGCCTGTCGCACGCGCTCAATCTGGCTTTCTTTACCGCGCTCGCCGAAAGCGGCGAGCTCGTTCCGCGGCTCAAGCACATGTCGAGCACGACGTTCGACGCGCAGCTCAACGTGGCCCACCTCGTGGCGCACGACAACCCGCATCTGTACTTTGAAATCCAGGCGCTCAATGAATATGGTGGAACTTCACTCGACGCCCTGCGCTCGGCGGCCGAGAGGATTCAGGCATTGATTGCTGCAGGAGACGAGAGCGGGTTCGTAAGCCTGATGGAGGCGGGACGGCGATATCTCGATAAGCGCTAAGCAGTTACGGATGGACCGCATCGACGAAAACGGCTTCAGGGCGAACGTCGGCATTATTCTTATGGACGACGCGGGTCAGGTGTTGATTGCCGGCCGTCGTGGCCGCTCCGGCTGGCAGTTTCCGCAGGGCGGCGTCAAGGGTAACGAGTCGGCCGAGCAGGCAATGTACCGCGAGCTTCGCGAGGAAGTCGGCCTCGCTCCGGACGACGTCGGCGTCGTCGGCGTCACGCGTGAATGGATCCGGTACCGGCTGCCGAGGAAATACGTTCGCAAGCAGGGCCCGTTGTGTATCGGTCAGAAACAGCGCTGGTTCCTGCTGATGCTGCAGGCCGCGCCGGCGAAGCTCTGCTTCGATTCGACCGACGCCCCGGAGTTCGACCGGTGTCGCTGGGTCGATTACTGGAAGCCGGTCGAGGAGGTCATCTACTTCAAGCGCAAGGTCTACATTCGCGCCCTGACCGAGCTTTCCCGGATTGCTTTCGTTGATTCCTCTCCGCCGCCCATGCCCTCGGACTGGCCGGCGAGCTGGCTCAAGGCCTGACCTTGCTTCTGATCAGGGGAATTCTGTTCATCGTGCTGGCGGGGGCAGCCCTGTACCTCAGTTTCGAGCTCGGCAGGCTGGAGTCCGGGTTCTCGCTGCTCGATTCCCGACGTCAGACCGAAGCCTTCGAAGCCACGCTGGCCGAGCGCGATGGCAGGATCGAGGATCTGCAGCGGCAAGTCGCTATTCATGAGACCTCACGCGAGATCGATCGCGAGACCTACTCGAGCATCGAGAACAATCTTGCCGAGCTGCAGACGCTGATCCAGCAGCAGGAAGAGGAGATCGCGTTCTACCGGGGCATCGTGACGCCGGTCGACGGCATCGCCGGTCTCAGAATTCAGAATATCGAAGTCGAGCCCGGAGAATTCGGCGCAACGCATCTGCTTCGAATCTTGCTCGTGCAGGCTATCGTCCACAATGAGCGCGTGACCGGTTCCGTCCGGCTCAGCCTCACTGGAAAGCTGGACGGGCGCGAAGTCGAGCTCGATCTCGACGATCTCCGGGCAGAAAATCGTGGGGCCGATATCCCCTATGCGTTCAGGTACTTTCAGACGCTGGAGCTCGGCCTGATCCTGCCCGAAGGGCTCGAGCCCGAGTCGCTGGAAATACAGGTCTGGCCCCGAACGCCGAGGGGTGAGACTATAGTTGAGAGCTTTCCCTGGGGGGTCGTCTCGGGATAGGCTCGGCCGCTGGTATTTCCGCGAGGGTTCAGGATGGGCAGGCAAAAGCGAAAGCGCGATTCGGCTATCGGGACACTCGTCGGCAAGGATACCCGTGTCCACGGTGACCTCGAATTCTCCGGTGGCTGCCTGATCGATGGTTATGTCAAAGGCAACGTCAAGGCAATCAGCGATGAGAATGCGATGCTCAGCATCAGCGAGCGCGGTCAGGTCGAAGGGGCCGTCATCGTTCCCAACGTGCTTCTGAACGGCACCGTCAAGGGGGACGTCAAGGCTTCGCGA
>DATCZB010000065.1:0-3042 GCA_036526155.1 Gammaproteobacteria bacterium | reverse complement strand
TTCCGGCTTCGTAGGCCGGCGTTCTATCCAGCTGAACTACGGGCGCGCCGGACCGCACATTGTACTGGTGCGGACGATGCTGCGCCTAGTCTCGGCGAGTCAGAAAACCGATAGCGCCTGGTGGGAGTCAATATAGGATTCGACCGCCTCGCGGTAGAGCGCCGCCACACGACGCGTGACCTCACCGCCGCCGCTGGGGAACTCCCGCCGCGTGCCGTCCGGCCCGAGGATAGAGGCCACCGGCATGACCTCACGAGTCGCGCTCGACAGGAAACACTCCGTGGCACGAAGCGCATCCGCAGCCGTGATTTCGACCTCTGCCGTATCGATTCCGTTGGCGCGGCAGGCCGAGTGGATCGTCGCCTTGGTCAGGCCGCGCAGGTTGGCCGCCTTCTGCGACGGTGTGACCAGCGCGCCATCGATGACGAAAAAGACATTGCTGTTCGAGGCCTCGGTAACGAGCCCGGCCTCGTTGAGCATCAGGCAATCGTCGGCGCCAATGCGGTCGGCCTCGATGACACCGAGTATGTTGTTCAGATAATTGCCGCCCTTGATGTTCGGGTCGAGCGCGCGATGCGGGTTGCGCCGCGTTTCAACGATCGCAAGCCTCGCCCCTTCACTGTAATGCTTCGGATTCCATCGAGGGACCTGCTTGACGATGACGACGCGCCTGAGCTGCAAGCCCTGAGCCGGCAACAGATCGACCGGACCTTCGCCGCGCGTCACGATGTACCGGACATAGACGTCCTGCCCGAGTTCCGGCGCGCCGCTCGCGGCGACGGCAGCTTTGATGTCCGCCGTCAGTTGTTGCCTGACGACGTCACCGAGCTCCAGATGGATCAGCCTGGCCGAGTTCTCGAATCGCAACCAGTGCTCCTCGAAGAACAACGGCACGCCGCGGTAGGTGCGGAACACTTCGTAAATCGAGTCACCGTACAGAAACCCGCGATCCATCACCGGGATCCTCGCCTCGGCAACCGGGGATACGACACCGTCGATCGCGGCCATCGGCGCAAACTCGGTCACGGGCGGCCTCCCTCTTTCGTATCGTCATCCAGATAGATACGCTCGAGACGGCTACCGAGAGCAGTCAGGAGCTCATAGCTGATCGTGCCGGCGAGCGTCGCGAGCTCATCGAGCGTCACGTCGTCGCCGATCAGAGTCGCCCAGTCGCCAACGGCGACGTCGTCGCGATCGAGCGCCGTGACGTCGACGCAGACGAGGTCCATCGAGACGCGCCCGACGACCGGCACGCGGCGGCCCGCGAGCGTTGCCAGACCGCAATTGCTCAGGCTGCGCGGATAGCCGTCGGCGTAGCCCAGCGCAATCGTTGCGATCCTCATCCGGCCTTCCGCAACGAAGCTCGCACCATAGCCGATGCTCGCGCCGGCATCGACGTCCCTGAGCTGCAGCACCCGGGCCATGACCGTGACCACGGGCTCGACGCCGGTTGCCCCGACTCGAAACGGATTACCGCCATAGATGGCGATGCCGGGACGCGCGAGTTCACTGCGATACGCGCCATCGAGCAGAACGCCTGCCGAATTACCGATCGACGTCCTGGCGTCCGGCCAGAACGACCGCAAATCGTCGAAGGCACCGAGCTGGGCCTGGTTCAGGGCATGATCCGGCTCATCGGCGCAGGCGAGGTGCGTCAGGACATAGCGCATATCGGCTTTGGGCACGCGGTCGGGCGCGAGACGAAGCGTGCCGACGTCACTCGCGGACAGCCCGAGCCGACTCATTCCCGAATCGATGTGAACGGCGGCGGGACCCGCGTCGGCCCACGCGTCGAGCTCGGGCAGCGAATTGAGGACCGGCATCAGGCGCGCCGCAACGAGCTCGTTGGCCGTTGCGCCATGCAATCCCTGGAGGACCAGAATCTCTTCGTCGCCGGGCAAGAGCTTGCGGAGCTCCTGGCCTTCCTGCGGCGTCGCCACAAAAAAGTGCCGGCAACCGACCGCGCTCAGCTTGCGCGCCACCGGCCCGATGCCGAGCCCATAGGCGTTGGCCTTGACGACGGCACCGCAAGCGCCGGGTTGAGCCGCCTCGGCCAGCATGCCGTAATTCCGGCCCAGAGCGGCCAGATCGATCTCGACCCGCGACAGCGCCTCCATCAGGATTCCGGCAGCGTGACTCGAACGACGTCGGCCGGCGCGTCTGACTCGAGCCGATAGCCGCCGACACCGACGGGAACGAGCGCCGACTCGCCCACATCGAGCCGGCCGATCGGGCTGCCGGTGTCACTGATCGCCTCGACGGCCCCGGCCAGGCAATGCAGCGAATGCGGCGCCGACGCGGGCACGGTGACGGCGCGCCGCGCCTCGGGCGCCAGGTGCTCGACGCGAAAGAATTCGCAATCGACTGACACGCGGACCCCTGCACGACCAGCAACCGGCTGCGGGTCGCAAATGAACTCGTCCGGGCTCGTCGCGCGCAGGTTCAGCGCGTCGATCGCCGCCTCGACGTCGACCTCGCGGCGCGGAAACCTGACGTTGTCCCAGGCGCGAAAAGTCGGACCGGGACGCCGAATCTCGAGCGCAAGAATCTCGCGGCCCTCGGGGTTGCCGAGCGCATGGACCTCGGCCGATGCCGGACCGCCATGACTTGCGAGTATTCGCTCGGGCGTCGCGTTGTAGATGACCTGACCCGGCCTGGCCTCGACAGCGTTCATCAGCTCGAGCGCTCGCCAGTAAAGTGCCTTGAGCTCGGTCAGGAGCGCGGTTGCATCCGCCGCCCGAGCCGCAAACCTGGCTTCGATCCACGCTGCAAGCTCCGCCGCCCCGGCGTCGCGCCGGGCGAACCAGGGTGCGACCGTGGCCTGCACCTCCGCGACATCTGCATCGGGCCCCAGCATGTCGAGCAGCTCGCTCTGCCGGTCGAGGCCGCGGCGCAACGCCTGCTTCAGTTGCTCCGGCTCAATGTCCTGGCTGAAGCCGAGCCTGAGCGTGGCGCCGGGCTCCGCGTCGAGGATGATATAGACCTCGGTATTGCCGGGGGGGTGCCCCTGAACGGACAGCAGCTCCTTGACGTCGAGAATCT
>DATCZB010000064.1:0-2110 GCA_036526155.1 Gammaproteobacteria bacterium | reverse complement strand
GGCATATACGATCTGGGCAGCGGCCTGCGGATCCATCTGTCGGTCGTGGAAGTCACGCACACCATGCCACCGGAGAAGGTCTGGGAAATCTCGATCGACACGCCCGACGAAGGGTGGGGCGCGTATCGCACGGAGCGACTGCCGAGCCTTTACCCATAAGCGTTACGCGAGGGCAACACACGATGCGACGGTTTTGATCAACCTTTTTGCCAGCGATATCACGCCGATGAACAAGACGATTACTCCCGCCGTGTTTCTAGGCCTCGTCGTCGCCGTCGCCGCCTGGGCGCAGCAAGGCAGCGATACCGGCTCTGCGCTGGCCGGGCCACTGGTCATCGAGATGAATCCGAGCGGTCGCGCCCCGCTTGCGGGTGTTGCCAGCTTCACGACCACCGAGCCGGTCCGCGCAACGATCACCGTGACCGACAACGCCGGCCATTCGTTCAGCGCGACGTCGGGCGACGAGCCTGCGACAGAGCACGAGATCATGCTGCTCGGGTTCAGGCCGAGCCGCCCGCACCAGGTCAGCCTGACGCTCGAAACGGCCAATGGCGCCTCGAGCGAGGCCGCACGGGTATCCGTCATTTCGCCGGAGCTGCCTTACACCACCGTGCCTCTCGACGTGACGGCTTTCCGTCCCGACGCCATGGAACCGGGGCTCACGATGATCCCGATGTTCCGCTGGATGAACCAGAACGTCGACCCCACCTATGGGCAGATGGTGGTCGTCGACGACGAGGGCGAAATCGTCTGGTATTACGAGGCGCCGCATACGGCGATGGAGTACAAGCGACTCGCCAACGGTAATCTGCTGTATCTCGGTTTCGACAGGATACTGTTCGAGATCGACATGCTCGGTAACCCGGTGCGCCACTGGCACGCATCGGGCACTGTGCGGACGCCGCCCGACGGCAGTATTCCGGTCGACGTCGACACGTTTCATCACGACATGCTGATCATGCCATCCGGCAATATTCTCGCGCTGGCAACCGAAGTCCGAGAAGTCGCCGACTGGTACACGAGCGAGACGGATCCGGACGCGCCGCGCGAAACGCAACAGATCATCAGTGACGTGCTCGTCGAGTTCGAACCCGACGGCACGATCATCAACCGGTGGAATTTCTTCGACCTGATCGACCCTTATCGCATCGGGTATGGCTCGCTGGCCAAGGACTTCTACGCGGTGGCCTATGAGGGGATTCTCGAGGAGCCGGCGCCGGACTGGACGCACATGAACGGCATCGATTACGACCCGGCGACGGACTCGATCGTTATCTCGACCAACCATCTGTCGACCGTGTTCAAGCTCGATCGTGCCACCGGGGAGCTCGAGTGGATGTTCGGCGACCCGACAGGCTGGCGCGAGCCATGGAGCGAGTTGCTGCTCGAGCCCGAAGATCCGGACATGCTCTGGTCTTACCACCATCACACCCCGAAGTGGACCTCTGCGGGCACGCTGCTTTTATATGACAACGGCGCCGCACGCGCCCTGCCTTTCAATCCGCCACTGACTCCGGAACAGAGTTTCAGCCGGGCAGTCGAGTATGCAATCGACGAGGACCGCAGGACCATTCGCGAAATCTGGACTTATGGCGGACCGGGCCCCGATGACGAGCGCTTCCTCTCGTCATTCGTCTCGGAAGTCGATTTGCTGCCGCGAACCGGAAACATACTCGTGACCAGTGGCGGCCGCGTCCGCGATCGGGAAGGGAATCCGCTGCTGGCCCCGTTCCAGGGCCATCCGTGGCTGACGATCACCGAGGTAACGCATAGGCAGCCGGCCGAAAAGATCTGGGAGGTGGCCATCGACGACCCACGCTGGGGGATGTCGTCGTTCCGGGCGGACCGCATCGAAAGCCTTTACTGGGGAACCGATTGAAATGAAAAACGAGATGCTTCTCGCGTCCGTTATCGGAGCGATTGCCACGGCGAGCTGTGTTCAGCAGATGCCCGAGGCCGCAGAGACGCCTCTGTTCGGGGCCTTCGTTCTGGAAATGAACCCGAGCGGCCGCACCCCGCTGGCTGGCGTCGCCAGGTTCGAGACCACCGAGCCCGTCAGCGCCACGATCACGGTCACCGACAATGCCGGCCATTCGTTCAGCGCGACGTC
>DATCZB010000063.1:0-5506 GCA_036526155.1 Gammaproteobacteria bacterium | reverse complement strand
TGCTGCACGGCGACTGTCTGACCGTGACCGGCAGGACGCTGGCCGAGAATCTTGCCGACGTTGCGCCGTATCCCGAGGGCCAGGACGTCATTTATCCGCTCGACAACCCCATCAAGGCGGAAAGCCATTTGGCGGTGCTTTACGGCAATCTGGCGCCCGAAGGCGCCGTTGCCAAGATTTCAGGGAAGGAGGGCACGCACTTCGAAGGCCGCGCGCGGTGTTTCCATTCCGAGGAAGAGGCCCTGCAAGCCATTCTCGATGGCAAGGTGCAGGCCGGTGACGTCGTCGTCATTCGTTATGAAGGTCCCAAGGGAGGGCCCGGCATGCGCGAGATGCTGAGCCCGACGGGCGCCATCATCGGTCGCGGTCTCGGCGACAGTGTCGCGCTCATCACCGACGGGCGATTCTCAGGTGGCAGCCATGGCTTCGTGGTCGGCCACGTCACTCCCGAAGCAGCCGTTGGTGGACCGATAGCCCTGATCGAGGATGGCGATCCGATCACGATTGACGCCGTTGCGCGCACGATCGACATCGGGATCAGCAACTCGGAGCTCGCGGCGCGCAGGGAGGCCTGGTCGCCGCCGGCTCCCGCAGCAACGCGCGGCCTGCTCGCCAAGTACGCCAAGCTCGTCGGCTCGGCCTCGTTTGGTGCCGTGACCGACGGCTGATCACCGGAGAGTCAGTAACAGCCGATGAGCCTGATCACGCATGCTGCGCTCGAGCCCGAGCGCGAGATCGACACGCCGTTCCCGGAGTCGCAATGGGTCGTGCTCAAGTTTGGCGGGCGCAGCGTTGCGACCGCAGAGAACTGGGCCCGGATTGCGGCGATCCTGCGGGCGCGGCTCGACGAAGGCCTGCGTCCGGTCGTTTGTCATTCCGCGCTGGCCGGGGTCTCGAATGCACTGATCGATCTCCTCGCCACGGCCGAGTGCAGCGGCGACACAGAGGCGGCGCTCGCCGAAATCGTGCGCCAGCACGACGAGCTGGCTGCGGCGCTCGGCGTAGACCCTGCGGTCACCGCAGCAACCTTCGCCGACTGCCAGCAGCTGATTGCCGGTGTTCGCCTCGTCGGTGAGGCCAGCCCCCGAGTGCATGCCCGGGTGCTGGCGACGGGAGAGCTTGCGGCCACCCGGCTTGGCGCGGCATACCTGAGCCAGGCCGGCCTGCCTGTCGAGTGGATCGATGCTCGCGAGATATTGCGCAGCCTGCCTGCGCCGGATTCGAAAGAGCGGGCCGCAGTGCTTGCGGCGCGATGCCCGTTCGAGCCCGACGGCGAGCTCAAGGCACGGCTGTCCGAGGTCCACGGTATTGCGCTGACTCAGGGTTTCATTGCCCGCAACGAGGACGGTGATACCGTGCTGCTCGGCCGCGGCGGATCCGATACGAGCGGTTCCTACCTGGCAAGCAAGCTCGAGGCCCTGCGGCTCGAAATCTGGACCGACGTCCCGGGTTTCTTCAGCGCCGACCCGAAGGCCGTGCCGACGGCTCGGCTGATTCGGTCGCTGCACTACCAGGAGGCGCAGGAGATCGCCTCGGCTGGCGGCGGCATATTGCACCCGAGAAGTATTTCGCCGGTCCGAAGCTGCGGTATTCCGCTGTTCCTGCGCTCGACGGCGCAGCCTGATCTGCCGGGCACGATTATTTCGGGCGCGGTCGCGGTCGATTCGCCGCAGCTCAAGGCCATCTCGGCCCGTTCCGGGATCATGCTGATCTCGATGACTTCGCTCGAGATGTGGCATCAGGTCGGGTTTCTGGCCGATGCCTTCTCCTGCTTTCGACAGCACGGAATCTCCGTCGATCTGATTTCGACCTCGGAAAGCAACGTAACGGTCTCGATCGACAGGATTCAGAACGTCGTCGATGGTGATGCAATCGGTGCGCTCGTGGCGGATCTCGAGCGGTATTGCAGTGTCAGGGTCATCGAGGATTGCGCCGCCATCACGCTCATCGGCCGGCGGATCCGCGCCATCCTGCATGAGCTCGGCTCCGTGTTCGAGACCTTCGAGGAGCAGCAGATTCATCTGCTGACGCAGGCAGCCACCGATCTGAACCTGACCTTCGTTGTCAACTCCGAGCATGCCTACCGCCTGGTGCAGCGGCTGCACGGATTGCTCGTGCATCGGTTTCGTGGTGGCGTGTTCGGCCGGACCTGGGAGGAGATCTCGGGCCAGGACACGCGAACGCCTTCTGCGCCCACGGCAACAGCGTGGTGGCGGCAGAAGGCGGACCGCCTGGTTGAGCTCGGCGTCGAGCACGGCGCAGCCTACGTTTACGATCGCGCGAGCATCGAGGCATCGTTGGCGAGGCTTCGGGCGCTCGAGTCGGTCGATGCGATCTTCTACGCGATGAAGGCCAACAACCACCCCTCGGTGCTCGAAGCCGTGCACACGGGTGGCGGCAACTTCGAATGCGTTTCGCCCGGTGAAATCGAGCGCGTGCTCGAGCAGTTTCCCGATATCGATCGGCAACGCATCCTGTTTACACCCAATTTCGCGCCGCGCGAGGAATACGCCCTCGGTCTCGAGCACGGTGTCTGGCTGACGCTCGACAATCTCTACATTCTTCGCGAGTGGGGCGAAATGTTCCGCGGCCGCGAGGTTGCCCTCAGGATCGATACCGGGCAAGGGCGCGGCCACCACGAGCACGTCCGGACTGCCGGAGTGCATTCCAAGTTTGGCGTCTCGCTGTTCGAGCTCGATGAGCTGAGCGAGCTCATCGACCGTTACGACGTGCGTGTGGTCGGCCTGCACGCGCATACGGGCAGCGGTATTCTCGCGCCGACGAGCTGGCAATCGACGGGGCGCACGCTGCTCGAGCTCAAGCAGCGTTTCGCCGACGTCCGATTCCTCGATCTCGGCGGTGGCCGTGGGATCCCCGAGAAGCCCGGTCAGGCGCCGCTCGATCTGGCGGCGCTGGACGAGGATCTCGCAACGCTCAAGGCAGACATCGGCAACTGCAAGCTCTGGCTCGAGCCGGGGCGATTCATCGTCGCGCAGGCCGGCGTCATGATCGCCCGCGTCACCCAGACCAAGGGCAAGGGCGACATGCAGTACCTGGGCGTCAGCACGGGCATGAATTCCCTGATCCGGCCCGCTCTTTATGGCGCTTACCATGAGATCGTCAACCTCTCGCGTCTGGATCAGGCCGCAACCGAGGTGATGACGGTGGTCGGGCCCATTTGCGAGACGGGTGACCGGCTGGGTTCCGATCGCCTGTTGCCGCCGGCAGAGGAGGGCGACGTCATCCTCGTCGCCAATGCGGGTGCCTACGGGCAGGTCATGAGCTCGGATTACAACCTGCGCGGGCGGATTCCCGAGGTCGTCATTTAGCCTCGCGCGCGTCGTGACGCTGTTCGAGCGTCGCGACGGCATCGGCGAGCGAGATGTTCCTGACCGCGAGCAGAACCAGCATGTGATAGATCAGGTCGGCCGACTCGTCGATGACGTTGCGGTCGGCCTCGGTCACGGCGGCGAGCGCAAGCTCGACAGCTTCCTCGCCAACCTTCTGCGCAACCGCGGCGACACCGCGCGCCGCGAGCTTCGCCGTATAGCTCTCTTGCGGGGCATCCTCGAGCCGCTGCCGGATCAGCGCTTCGAGCTGCTCGAGAAACTGGATGTCTGACATCGCTGTGACTCCGTCATTGCTCAGGCGGACGAATCGCCACGCCTGCTTCGATCAAATAGGTCTTCAGGTCGGGTATCGGCAGCTCCGCCGAGTGAAATACCGAGGCGGCGAGTGCGCCGTCGACATTGGCGCGCTCGAAAACGTCGAGGAAATGCTCACGCGCCCCGGCGCCGCCCGACGCGATCAGCGGCACGCCGCAAACCGCTCTGGCGGCAGCGAGCTGCTCGATGTCGTAGCCCTGGCGCACGCCGTCCTGATTCATGCAGTTGAGCACGATCTCGCCCGCGCCCCGATTCTGAACCTCGGTCAGCCAGTCCAGTGTCCGGCGCTCGGCGGCGCGCGTGCGATCGGGGTCGCCGGTATTCCGATACACGTGATAGTCGCCGTCCCGCATCAGTGAATCGACGCCGATGACGATGCATTGGGAGCCGAAGCGGCGCACGAGCTGATCGATGAGGCCCGGATTCTCGAGCGCCGGCGTATTGACCGAGATCTTCTCGGCGCCAAAGTTCAACACGATCTCCGCATCGGCCACCGAGCGGATCCCGCCCGCAACCGCGAACGGAATGTCGAGCACGGCGGCAACCCGGTTGACCCAGCTGCGATCCACCGTGCGCCCGTCCGGGCTCGCCGTAATGTCGTAAAAGACGAGCTCGTCGGCCCCCTCGTTGCGATAGCGCTCGGCCAGCTCGAGGATGTCACCCATGACCCGATGGTTGCGGAACTGCACCCCCTTGACGACGACGCCGTCGCGGACGTCGAGGCATGGGATTATGCGTTTGGCAAGAATGACGCCACCTCCTCGAGGAGAATCTTCTTTTCGAGCAGTGCCTTGCCGGATATCGCGGCCGGAACACCGATGGCGGCGAGCGCCTCGAGATCCGCCAGGCGGCTGACGCCGCCAGAGGCCTGCAAAACGATTTGCGGCCATCGTGCGACGACGCCGCCATACAGGGCCACATTCGGGCCCGTCATTGCGCCGTCGCGGGCGATATCCGTGCACAGGACATGCACGAGGCCGGCAGGAATGTAGCGCTCGATTGCCGCGTCGAGCGACAACTCGCTGGCCTCGGTCCAGCCGTGAGTTGCTATGCGAGCCGTGCCGTCGGCGCCCAGCTTGACGTCGAGACCAAGCACGATGCGCTCCGCACCGTACTGCTCCAGCCAGCGGCTGACGGTGTCGGGTGCGGTCACGGCGAGACTGCCGATGACCGCGCGGTCGGCGCACTCGAGGGCCTCCTCGAGACTGGTCTCGTCCCGGATGCCGCCGCCGAGCTGCACGTTCAGGTCCGATGCCGCGGCAATTTCCCGGATCAGCGCGGCGTTCTTGCGCCGACCGCTCTCGGCGCCGTCGAGATCGACGATGTGCAGCCATCGGGCGCCGGCGTCACGGTACTCGCGCGCGAGCTTCCGGGGGTCGAGCTCATAGCGCGTCTCCTGATCGAAATCGCCATAGAGCAGCCTGACGCAGCGACCGTTGCGAATATCGATTGCGGGTATGAGCTCCATCGACTCAGATGCGCAGAAAGTTCTCGAGGATGCGCGCACCGACGACGGACGAGCGCTCCGGATGAAACTGGGTGCCAAAGAAGTTCTGCTGCTCGACGATCGACGAGAAGCGTGTGCCGTATTCCGTCTCGCCGCGTGTGTAGCGGCCGATCGGTGCCGCGTAGCTGTGCACGAAGTAAGCGTAGGCGCCCGAATCGATGCCTGCCGTCAGCGCCGACGGCCGGTCGAACGTGACCTGGTTCCAGCCCATCTCGGGTATGGGCAGACCGGGCGTCTCCGGCAAACGCGCGACGTTGGCCTCGACGATGCCGAGGCAGTCGGCATCCTCCTCGTCCGAGTGCCTGAATAACAGCTGCATGCCGAGGCAGATGCC
>DATCZB010000062.1:0-9357 GCA_036526155.1 Gammaproteobacteria bacterium | reverse complement strand
CAGGACACCGAAAGCGCCACGATCATAGACGGTTCGATACCCAGGCTCTCCAAGAACTCCTGCATGGCGCTCCTGACCTTGCTCGTTATTGATCAAGGATTGTCCGCCAATCCCACCTGGCGAACAAGCGCGGCAACCGGGCTCACCATCCGTGCCGAGTGCGTTATAGTCTCGGGCCATGTCGCGGTTTCGGCTCATTTGCGCCTCAGTCCTCGCCGCAGCCGTTGCCGGCTGCGCGGTCGCACCCGTTGCCGTCGAGGCACCGGCGAACCGCATCGACATCGATTCCTATCGGCTTCTGGGCGACCTCGCCCTGGCCCGGCAGCAGCGTGAGGCGGCGGCGGAGCACTATCTGAGCGCGGCAATGATCGCTGACGACCCTGCGCTGGCCGAACGCGCGGCGCAAATGGCCTACGGGCTCGGCGTCAACACGCTCGGTCTGCGCGCCGTCAGCCGCTGGCGCGAGCTGGCGCCCGACAATCCGCTGGTCGATTATTACTTCGGCATCTTCGAGATGCGTTCCGGCCGGGTCGACGCGGCCGTCGAGCATTTCGCCGTCCTGCTGGATAGCCTGACAACCGCCGAGCTCGGCCGCGGATTCGTGCTGATCCTGGACGCCCTGGGCGACGAGCCGACAGTCAGTGTCGCCGCGCAGATCATGCTCGAGCTGACCTCCCGGTATCCGTCGACCCGCGAGAGCCATTACGGGCTGGCTCAGCTGGCATTGCGCGCCGGCGGCTTCGAGCTCGCGCTCGAGCAGTCGGAGGCGGCGATCGACCTCGATCCCGAGTGGCCCGAGGCGCAGCTGCTGTACGCCCGCACGCTGCTGCTGGCCGGGCGCTCGGATGAGGCGCTGGCGATCGCAAGCGAGCTTGCCGACCTTTACGACAACACCGAGATCAGGCTCCAGTTTGCGCAGCTTTTGCTTTCAGCCGGAGAATCCGAGCGGGCCGAGAGCCTGCTGAATGCCATCCTCGACCAGAACCCCGGCCTGCCGGAAGCGATTCGCGCGCTGGCGTTTCTGTCGCTGACGAACGAGGCGCTCGATACCGCGCGCGAGCAGTTCGAGATGCTGCGCAGTGATCCGGCTTATCGCGACGAAGCCTTTTACTATCTCGGCCGGATCGCCGAGCTCGAGTCCGACTTCCTGCGCGCCACGCGCTCCTATTCGCGCGTCACCGACGGCGTGCGCGCAGTCGAGGCGCAGATTCGGACCGGCGCGATCCTCTATCAGGAAATGGACGACGCCGAGAGCGCGCTGCGCCATCTGCGCATGTTCGGCAACGCCAACCCCCTGTTTGCGCCCGAGATGCTGCTCGCCCAGGCCCGGCTGCTGCTCGACATGGACCGCGCCGAGGAGGCCATCGGCCTGATCAGCGACGCGATCGGCGACGACGGAGCGATTGCCGATCAGAGCCTCCAGGACGCCCACGTGAACTTTTACGTCACGCTGATGGAGGATGCGATCGGCCGCGGTGAGCTCGAGTCCGCCGAGAGCTGGATCGAGGAGGGCCTCGCGCGCTATCCGGGCAACCAGAACCTGCGCTACTCGCAGGCCCGCCTGCTGCAGGAGCAGGGCCGCATCCGTCGCGGCGTCAGAATCCTCGAGGATCTGGTCGCCGAGTCGCCGGACAGCCCCGTGTTCCTCAATGCCCTTGGCTACGTGCTCACCGACAAGCTGAACCGGCACATCGAGGCACGCGGGTACATCCAGCGTGCGCTGGCAATGAACCCCGAGAGCGGCGCCATCCTCGACAGCATGGGCTGGGTTCTGTTCCGGCTCGGCGAATTCGAACTCGCGCTCGGCTACCTCGAGCGGGCCTACCGCGTCCTCGAGGTGACCGAGGTCATGGCGCACCTGATCGACGTGCACTGGGCGCTCGGCAACCGCACCATGGCGCTGCAAATGCTCGAGGAAGCCCTCGCAGAGTCGCCCGACGACCCGTTTCTGATCGAAGTTCGGGACCGGCTGCAGCAATGAGAGCGCAATCGGCGCTGGTGATGCTGGCGCTTGCGCTCACTGCCTGCGCCCGCATGCCGGTGACGGACGACGGGCTCGGCTTCGAACGCCGCCAGGCCGCGCTCGGCGCCATCGCCGACTGGGATATTCGCGGCGGCATCGCAGTCGACGACGGCGAGCGCGCCTATCAGGCCAGATTCACCTGGCAGCAACGGGGCGACGAACTCGAGCTCGTCGTGAGCAGCCGGGTTCCGGGCACACGCAGTTTTCGCATCGCGGGCGACGAGACCGGCCTTGCGGTCGAGTCGCGCGGCGAAACCCGGATCCTGAACGACCCCGAGCTGCAGCTGTCGGAGATGCTCGGCTGGTGGATGCCCGTGAGCAGCGCCGAGCACTGGCTGCTCGGCCGGCCCGACCCGGATTACCCGGCCGCGTCCTCCGTCGGTACCAACGACACCCTGTCCGGCCTGGATCAGCGCGACTGGCGGATTGCCTACGAGGAGTACCAGATGGCCGAAGGCCGGCTGGTTCCGCGCATCATCCGGCTGACCCATGCGCCGCTCGAGCTCACGTTGCGCATCCTCGATTGGGAATCAGCGATGGCTGAGCCTTGAACTGAAAGCGGGTGCGCCAGAAAATACCGGCGACCGATGAGGTGAGTGGGGTGTAGCCAAGCGGTAAGGCAACGGGTTTTGATCCCGTGATTCGCAGGTTCGAATCCTGCCACCCCAGCCAACTCCTTTTACTGCCGCAATCGAGGAACACAAGCGTGGATGCTCAGAACCTGACACTTTTTTCCGGTCGTGCACATCCGGAGCTTGCGCACAGCATTGCCCGGCATCTCGGCGTCCCACCCGGGCGCATCAACGTCGGCGAGTTCAGCGACGGCGAGTCGAGCATCGAGATTATGGAAAACGTCCGTGGTCGCGACGTCATCCTGATCCAGCCGACCTGCCCGCCGACGAACGAGAACCTCATGGAGCTGCTCGTCATGGCGGATGCCTGCCGGCGTGCCTCGGCCTCGCAGGTCGTCGCGCTGATTCCTTACTTTGGCTATGCGCGCCAGGACCGCCGGCCGCGGGCCGCGCGCGTCCCGATCACGGCAAAGCTCGTCGCCGACCTGATCGGCGCGGCGGGGATCGATCGCGTCATCACGGTCGACATCCATGCGGATCAGATCCAGGGTTTCTTCGACGTGCCGATGGACAACCTCTATGCCTCGCCCGTGCTCCTCGGCGATGTCTGGAAGCAGGAATACCCGGACATGGTGGTCGTGTCGCCCGACGTCGGCGGCGTGGTCCGGGCCAGGGCACTGGCCAAGCGGCTCGACGACGCCGACCTCGCGATCATCGACAAGCGACGCCCGCAGCCCAACATGGCCGAGGTCATGAACATTATCGGCGAGGTCGAGGGCAAGACCTGCGTCCTGATCGACGACATCGTCGACACGGCCGGCACGCTTTGCATGGCGGCCGAGGTGCTCAAGAACCGCGGTGCCACCCGGGTCGTCGCCTACATCACGCACCCGGTGCTGTCAGGCCCGGCAGTCGACCGGATCTCGGCCTCAGCGCTCGATGAGCTCGTCGTCACCGACACGATCCCGCTCAACGGGCAGGCGGAATCCTGCCCCCAGATCCGCCAGCTCAGCGTGGCCGAACTCCTGGCCGAGACGCTGCGCAGGATCGGCACCGCCGAATCGGTCAGCTCTCTGTACCTCGACTAGGCGACCCTGTATCATGCGCGCCCTTCCCGGAGGATACGAGCGGTGAAATTCGAGATTGACGCCGAAGCGCGCGAGGAACTCGGGCGCACCAACAACCGCAGGCTGCGGCGGCTGGGTCGCGTACCGGCTGTCGTCTATGGCGGCGGCAAGGACCCGAGCCCGATTACGCTCGAGCGCAACAGCCTGGTCGCGCAGATGGGGCTCGAGGCGTTCTACACGAGCATCCTGAATCTGACTATCGGGAGCAAGCGTCAGCCCGTGGTCGTCAAGGACGTGCAGCGCCACCCGGCCAAATCGACAGTCATGCATCTCGACTTCCAGCGCGTCGTCGAGGACGAGGAAATCACGCTGAACTTGCCGATTCACTTCATCGGCGAGGAAGTCGCCGTCGGCGTCAAGGAGCAGGGCGGCGTGATCGAGCACGCCGTTACCGACGTCGAGGTCTCGTGCCTGCCGGCCAACCTGCCCGAATATCTCGAGATCGACGTCTCCGGTCTCGGCCTCAACGAGATCCTGCACCTTTCGGATATCAAGTATCCCGAAGGCGTCGCCTCGACCCAGCTCGCGCATGGCCACGACTCGCCGGTCGTTGCGATTCATCCGCCGCGGCGCGAGGAAGTCGAGGAGCCTGCACTCGAGGAGGGCGAGGTTGCAGAGGCCGCAGCCGAGGCGCCCGCCGCCGAGGCGCCGGATTCCGGGGAATCGTCGGCCGAATAGCCCTTTCCGGCGGCAGCGCTGCCCGGCTTCGGAGAATCAATCGAGGCGCACAGTGCCATGGGTCAGCCCATCGATCTAATAGCGGGTCTTGGTAATCCTGATCCCGAATACCTGACAACACGCCACAACGCAGGTTTCTGGCTCGTCGATGCGCTCGCCCGGGCTCATGGCGCGACCTTCAGCAGCAACAAGAAGCTCGAGGCCGACACGGCCGAGATCACACTCGGCGGGCGGCGCGTCAGGCTGCTCAAACCGATGACCTATATGAACGAATCGGGTCGCGCGCTGGCGCGGGCGACGAGCTACTTCAGGATCCCGACCGATCAGGTGCTGATTGCCTACGACGAGCTCGACCTGGCACCCGGCGTAGCGCGGCTGAAGTTTGGCGGCGGACATGCGGGGCACAACGGCATGCGCAGCGTGATGGCGCACCTCGGCCCCAAGTTCTGGCGGATTCGCATCGGTGTCGGCCATCCGGGCGAGCGCGGCAAGGTGCGCAATCACGTCCTGCGCCGGGCCTCTACGTCCGAAGAGGAGATGATTCTGGCGGCGATTGGCGACGCGATCGCCGTGCTCCCGGTCCTGATCACCGACGGCAGCGAGCGGGCGATGACACAACTCCACACCAGGCGCGAAGACGGCGACTAGGACCAGATGGGAATCAAGTGCGGTATCGTCGGGCTGCCGAACGTCGGCAAGTCGACTTTGTTCAACGCGTTGACAGCCGGCGAGATTCCGGCCGAAAACTATCCGTTTTGCACGATCGACCCGAATGTCGGCGTCGTTCACGTTCCGGATCCGCGCCTCGACGCGATCGCCGGGATCGTCCATCCGGAAAAGGTCGTGCCGACGATTGTCGAATTCGTCGACATTGCCGGCCTCGTCGCCGGGGCGTCCAAGGGTGAAGGGCTCGGCAACCAGTTCCTCGCCCATATCCGCGAAACAGACGCCATCGTGCACCTCGTGCGCTGCTTCGAGGACGGCGACATCACTCACGTCGCCGGGCGGGTCGATCCGCTCGACGACATCGAGACGATCGAGACGGAGCTGTTGCTGGCCGATCTCGATACGGCGACCCGGAGCCACGAGAAAGCCGAGCGCCAGGCGAAGGCCGGCGAGAAGGAATCGGTCAAGCGGCGGGACCTGCTCGCGCGGGTCGTCGCGACGCTCGCTGAGGGGACACCTGCGCGCGAGCTGGACCTCGAGGATGCCGACGCCGTCAGGCTACGCGAATTGCAGCTGATCACGGCAAAGCCCGTCATGTATCTGGCCAATGTTTCCGAGGATGCCGTGACCGGGAGTCCGCAGTCGGAAAGGGTGGCGGAGTACGCCGCGGCGCGCGGCGCGGAAGCCGTCGTGATCTCCGCGGCGATAGAGGCGGAGCTGGCGCAGCTCGACGCGGCCGAGAGCGGCGAATTCCTTGCCGATCTCGGGCTCGAGGAGCCCGGCCTCAACCGCGTGATCCGCTCGGCCTACCGACTGCTCGGGCTCAAGACTTTCTTTACGGCCGGACCCAGGGAAGTCCGGGCCTGGACGGCCCGCAACGAGGCGCTAGCGCCGGAGGCGGCCGGCATGATCCACACCGACTTCGAGCGTGGCTTCATTCGCGCCGAGGTGATTGGCTACGAAGACTACATGAGGCTGGGCGGCGAGCAGGGGGCCCGCGAGGCTGGTCGTCTCAGGCTCGAGGGCAAGACCTATCGGGTGGCGGAAGGCGATATCTGCCACTTTCGCTTCAACGTCTGAGCTGACGAATCTTCACGCTGGATTCAGTTATTGGGGCTATAATTTGGCGAACAAGAATCGGGGGAAACCATTTATGCGATCAAGGATTTTCTCACTGACCGGCATCCTCGCTGCCCTTGCGCTCGCGGCGCCGGGTTTCGCGCAGGAAGGCCATCCGCTAAAGGGCTCGTGGATCGGCGTCTGGGAAGGCAACGAGACCCACGATGAGTTCGTGCTCATCATTCTCGACTGGAATGGACGCGAAATCACGGGAATGATCAATCCGGGCACCGACAATATCGAAATCACTCAAGCCGAGCTCGATCCGGAGAACTGGTCGGTCCGCATCGAGGCCGATACCGAGGACTCGAGCGGCAGGGCGGTCGATTACGTGATCGAGGGAAACATCCAGGACCTCGAGCTGCCTAACCGTTACCTGACGGGAACCTGGCGCAGCGGCGACGGGCGCGGCGACTTCGAGATTCGCAGGCAGTAATTCGATGCACGAGACGAGAACAACCTTGCGGGTTGCTGCGGCAGCGGTCTGTCTTGCGGCGCTCGTCGCGGGCCGGGCGAGTGCTCACCATCCCGTGCTCGGCAAGTTCGATGCCGAGCAGCCGGCGACGCTCGAGGGCATCGTCACCAAGCTCGACTGGCGCAATCCGCACGCGCACATTTTCATGAACGTCCAGGTCAACGGCGAGACGCAGAACTGGGCCGTCGAAATCGAAAGCCCCGCCGAGCTCAACCTGAGCGGCTGGAACCGCGATTCGCTAGCGCCCGGAGACGGCGTCATCGTCGACGGCATGCTGGCGCGCGACGGCAGCCGTCAGATCTGGGGCAGCTCGGTCCGGCGCGCCAGCAACAACCAGCTTCTGTTCACGCTGGATCCCGACTTTCCGGCCCTGCCCAAGGCATCGCGGCCGGCGCCGCGCTGGCCCGACGGTCAGGTGGCGCTCGGCGCCACATCCGGCGCTTCAGATGGCTACTGGGGCTATCCCACCGAGACAGCTCTCGTCGAGGACGGTGTCTCGGTCACCATGAGTTCCGACGGCCAGCTGGCCGATATCGGGGATGCTGACGAGGTTGCGCCGCTGCAACCCTGGGCACTGGCGCTGTATGAGCATCGTCAGCGCCGCTTCCTGCAGGACGATCCGATGTTCCTGAACTGCAAGCCGCCCGGCGGGCCGCGGCAGTATCAGTCCAGGCTCGGCCTGCAGCTGATCGAGGACCGCGAGCGCGAGCGCGTGTTCGTTCTGCTCGGCAGCGGCAATCGCAACTATCGCCTGATCCACCTCGATGACCGCGAGCAGGTCGGCCAGGTCGGCGGCGACGACGACAACCCGCTCTACTACGGGCGCTCGGTCGGCGAATGGGACGGCGATACGCTCGTTGCCAGCGCGGTTGGTTTCAACGAGGACTTCTGGTTCAGCAACGGCGGCCTGCCGCACACGAACCAGTTGAGCCTGACCGAGCGATTCACGCGCGTCGATTACGACACGCTCAGATACGAAGTCACTATCGACGACCCCGGCGCCTACACGCGTCCGTGGTCAGCCAGCTGGGAGCTCAGCTGGGTCGGCGGCGAACCGCTGCCGGTACATATTTGCCAGGAAAACAGGCCTTGAGGAGAGAGCTCATGAAGAAGATTTACCTTGCTTTGGTGGCGCTTGGCGCCGGCGCGCTGGCTGCAGGTTCGGCCATTGCGCATCACTCCTTTGCCGCCGAGTTCGACCGCGACAAGCCCGTCGAGCTCACCGGGATCGTCACCAAGGTCGAATGGACCAACCCGCACGTCTGGTTCTATATCAACGTGCGCGACGCGGAGTCCGGCGAGATGGCCAACTGGGGCGTCGAGCTCGGCCCGCCCCACCTGCTGCAGCGCCGCGGCTGGCGCCGCGACACGCTCTCGATCGGCACCGAGGTGAAGGTCAACGGCTCATTGGCCCGGAATGGCTCCAATCGCGTCAACTCGAACACCGTGACGCTGACGGCCACGGGCGGGCGACCGGGCGAGACGCTCGACGCGGCCTCGAGCGCGAACGAGGGCAACTAGACCATGCGGCTCGGGACTCTCGCACTGACGGCCACTATCGCCGTCGGCCTGCTCGCGACGTCCGTCGCCTCCGCGCAGCCGCGCGGCCCCGGTGCGGACGCACCCCCGCCGGGGCCAGCGCCGCGTAACGAGGACGGCAGGGTTGTGCTCGATGGTGCGAGCTTCGACACGGTCGGGGTCTGGACGCCCATGTTCGGCATTTTCGATCCGGTCGCGCCGCTCGAGACAGTTCCGTTTCAACCGTGGTCGGAAGCGCTCTACGACGACCGGCAGGCTCACGAGCTCGAACCACACGCGCGCTGTAAGGCTTCCGGCGTTTCGCGTCAGTTTCTGACGCCTTACGGCGTCGAGATCGTGGAGATCGAAGAGCTCGAGCGCCTGTTCATCTTCGATATCGGCGGGCCGCACACGTTCCGTACGGTCTACATGGATGGCCGGTCTCATCCGTCCGACGTGCAGCCCACGAATTACGGCCACTCGATCGGCTGGTGGGAAGGCGACACGCTCGTCATCGACACGATAGGGTTCAACGAGGACTTCTGGTTCGGTCGCCGCGGCCTGCCGCACACGGAAGCGCTGCATACAGTCGAGCGGCTGACGCGAATCAATGAGCGCGAGACGGTCTACGAGCTCGAGATTCACGACCCGAACGTCTACACGGCGCCGTTCACCGGCGGATTCAATCTGCGCTGGAATGAGGGAACCGAGCTGTTCGAGTACATTTGCCAGCAGGCGAATTACGCCGACGAGCTCATGGTCGGTCAGGAGCAGGACTCCGTCGACCGCAGCAGCACGATCATTCCCTAGCCAATCCGCTTCCTTCGAAGCTGCCGGATTTGCGGCGCCCTAAGTGGCGCCGCTTTCTATTTCGCGCCAGCGATGGCAGGCCACGAGTTGATCCTGACCGGCCGGTTCGAGCTGTGGCGTTTCGGTGCGGCAGCGATCCCTGGCGTAGGCGCACCGCGTATGGAAGCGGCATCCCGGGGGCGGCGAAATCGGTGACGGGACATCGCCTTCGAGCACGATCCGGGATCGCTCCAGAGTCGGGTCCGGTTCCGGAATCGCCGAGACCAGTGCTTTGGTATACGGATGACGCGGCCGATCGTAGATATGCTCGGCCGGCGCCTGCTCGACGAGCTTGCCGAGGTACATGACCGCGACCCGGTCGGAGATGTG
>DATCZB010000061.1:0-12912 GCA_036526155.1 Gammaproteobacteria bacterium | reverse complement strand
TCGGCCTTGTGCGTTGCGCCGGGCTCCCGGAAATGCACCTGATCGTCGATGATGCCGGGCAGGACGTGCTTGCCTCCAAGATCGATGACCTCGGCGCCCTCGGGCACGGACCCTGACCCGATTCGCTCGATGCGCCCGTCTTCGAGCAGCACGTCGGCCTGGAAGGTTTGTCCTTCGTTGACCAGGGTGGCATTGGCGAGCAGTAATCGGTTCATAGGCTTGAGTCTTCAGTAAGGCGCCGCGTTGCCGCGATCAGTTCAGTTGCAATTCCCGGCTCGAAGGCGGAGTGACCCGCATCAGGCACGATTCTGAGGTCCGCTTCCGGCCAGCATTCGGCCAGCTCCAGCGCAGTCACTGGCGGGCAAACCACATCATAACGACCCTGCACGATAACGGCGGGGATTTTCCGGATCTTGTCGATTCCGCGCAGCAGCTGGTCCTCGCTGTCGAAAAACCCGCGGTTGACGAAGTAGTGCGTCTCGATCTTGGCCAGCGCGAGGGCAAAATCCGCGGCGCCGAAAGCCTGCTCGCGATCGGGGTCGGCGAACAGCGAGCTGGTCGCCCCCTCCCAGACCGACCACGACCGGGCCAGACGTTCCTCGACGGCCTGGTCGCCACAATTCAGGCCCCGGTGATAGGCCGCCAGCAGATCACCACGATCCGGTTCGGCGATCGGCTCCAGGAACTCTTGCCAGCGCTCCGGGAAGAGCTCGCTCGCCCCGTGCTGGTAAAACCACTGCAGCTCCTTTCGACGCAGCAAAAAGATACCTCGCAGCACGAGCCCGGCCACGGCCTCCGGATGCAGTTGCGCGTAGCTCAACGCGAGCGTGCTGCCCCAGGATCCGCCGAAAACGACCCAGCGCTCGACGCGCAGGTGCCGGCGCAAGCGCTCGATGTCCTCGACCAGCCGCCAGGTTGTGTTTTCGACCAGCGATGCCAGCGGCCTGCTGCGCCCGGCCCCGCGCTGATCGAACAGAATCGCGCGCTGCCGCTCCGGGTCGAAGAAACGGCGAGCGTTCCGGTCCCCGCCACCGCCGGGCCCGCCGTGCAGGAAGACGACCGGCGCACCTTTCGGGGCACCAACCTGCTCGTAGTAGATCTCGTGACCCGAGCCGACATCGATATAACCGCTATCAAACGGCTCGACTGGCGGATGCAGAATCGTTTCCGTGCGACTATCCAAGCAAATGCTCCCGGCGTATCCCGACCAGGTCCCAGTAGACCTCAAGCGGCGCCCGCGAACAACGCGCGGGCGGGCTTGAAAGTGCCCGGGCCTCTGTGCAGAATTGAGCGCCGCTTTGGGCGCCCTGACGCGCAGTTTGTCGCAACGAGTTGCCGACATGATCGACTGTAAAGGCCTCACCAAACAGTACGGTCCACTGCGAGCCGTAGATAACCTGAGCTTCCGGGTCGAGCCGGGAGAGGTGCTCGGGTTTCTGGGGCCGAACGGCGCCGGAAAAACCACCACGATGCGAATCATTGCCGGCTTCGTCGCGCCGACGGCCGGCAGCGTCAGCGTTTGCGGTTTTGACGTCGAGTCGCAGGCCCTCGAAGCCAAGTCCCGCATCGGTTATCTCCCCGAGGGCGCGCCGACGTATCCCGAGATGACGCCGCTCTCGTTCCTCAGGTTCGTCGCCGAGCTGCGCGGCCTGAACGGGCAGCGCCGCACGACCCGGCTCGACGAGGTCATCGGTCTGCTGCACCTGGAGTCCGTGCTCGACCAGAGCATCGAAACGCTCTCCAAGGGCTACAAGCGCCGAGTCGGGCTGGCCCAGGCAATCCTGAACGATCCCGAGGTTCTGATTCTCGACGAACCGACGGACGGTCTCGATCCGAATCAGAAGTTCGATGTCAGGCGGCTGATCCGAACGATGTCGGCCAACAAGATCGTGGTCATCTCGACGCATGTGCTCGAGGAAGTGGACGCCGTCTGTAACCGGGCGATGATCATCGCGCACGGCAGGATTCTCGCCGACGACACGCCGGCCGGCCTCGAGGCGCAGTCGCGCTTTCACAATGCCGTGACGCTCAAGCTCAAGGATGCGGCGCAGACGGCCGCGGTGAACGCGGCCGTCGCTGCGCTCGGCGAAGTGGCCGAGACCGAAGTCGACGCAGACGCCGGCCGCCTGACGGCTTTTCCGGCGCCGCAGCAGCGCCCCCTGACGGCCATCAGTCGGCTGGCGGTGGACAAGGGCTGGGAGCTTGCCGAGCTGCATCAGGAGTCGGGCCGACTCGACGAGGTCTTTCGCACCGTGACCGGCGGAGCCAGCGCATGAACGCCGCAGTCGCCGTTCTCAAGCGCGAGCTGCAGAGCTACTTCCTGACGCCTGTCGCTTACGTCTTCATCGTCATCTTTCTGATATCCGCCAACTGGCTCACTTTCGGCGTCGGCCTCCTGTACGAGCGCGGCCAGGCCGACCTCGGTCCGTTCTTCACTTTTCATCCCTGGCTGTTTCTGTTTCTCGTCCCGGCGCTCAGCATGCGGCTCTGGGCCGAGGAGCGACGATCCGGGAGCATCGAGCTCCTGATGACGCTGCCGCTCGAGCCCTGGCAGGCCGTTCTCGGCAAGTTCCTCGCGGCGTGGCTGTTTACCGCTCTGGCGATCGTTCTGACCTTTCCGATCTGGCTCACGATCAACTACCTCGGCAACCCGGATAACGGCACGATCCTCGCGGCCTACATCGGCAGCATCCTGATGGCCGGAGGCTTCATCGCCGTCGGCTCCTGTCTCTCGGCCATCACGAAGAACCAGGTGATTGCCTTCGTCCTGTCGGTCATTGCCTGCTTCGTGCTTCTGGCCGCGGGCTATCCGGTCGTGCTCGACGTGTTCTCGCCGTGGCTGCCGCCGGCGATCGTCGACGGCATCGCCAGCCTCGGGTTCCTGACCCACTTCGAGGACATCAGCAAGGGCGTTATCGACCTGCGCGACCTGGTCTATTTCGGCCTGCTGATCGGAACCTGCATCTACGCCAACACGCTGATACTCGGAATCAAGCAGGCGGATTAGAACAGTGACCGGCACGCACAAGAAAGGCTTCGCTTTCGGCTCGCTCGCGGTTCTGTTCGCAGGATTCATTGCGGCCGTCATCGCGAGCAACTCGCTGCTCAGCGGCATCCGCTTCGACCTGACCGAGAACAAGCTTTACACGTTGTCCGAAGGCACGAGATCGATGCTCAACGGCCTCGAGGAGCCGATCAATCTCTATTTCTTCTTCTCCGAGGAAAGCGCAGAGGACATTCAGATTCTGCGCGATTACGCCAGCCGCGTTGCCGAAGTGCTCGCCGAGTTTGCCGTCGCATCGAACGGCAATCTGCGGCTGCAGATCATCGACCCGGTGCCGTTCTCTCCCGAGGAAGACCGCGCGTCTTCCTTCGGCCTGACCAACCTGGCCCTGGGAACGGGCAGCGACAGCGTCTATTTCGGCCTGGCGGCAACCAATCTGATTGGCGACGAAGCCGTCATCGATCTGTTCGACCCGGACGAGGAGGTCTCGCTGGAATACGACCTCGCGCGCCTGGTCTATAGCCTGGCGACGCCGAACAAGCCCGTGGTCGGCCTGCTCAGCGGCGTCCCGATGAGCGGCGGTTTCGACCCGCAGACACAACAACTGCAGCAACCGTGGGTCATCAACCAGCACATTCAGCAGCTGTTCGAGGTCCGGACGCTGTCGGCGGACATCAGCGCGATCGATGCCGACGTCAGCCTGCTGTGGATCGTGCATCCCGTGAACTTGCCGGAAGCAGCGCTGTACGCGATCGATCAGTTCATCCTCGGGGGTGGCCGGGCGCTGATCTTCGTCGATCCGCTCGCCGAAGCCGCAGCCTCGGCCGACCCGACCGGCATGGGAGCCAGCACGAGCTCCAACCTCGCGCCCCTGTTCGAGGCCTGGGGGCTCGAATTCGACGAGACACGCGTCGTCGCCGACAACCTGTACGCGCTGAACGTCGCCAGCGGCGGCCGCGCCGTTCGCCACGTCGGCATTCTCGGCCTGGGTCCCGACGCCATGGCACAGGACGAGATCATCTCGGCAGGTCTCGGGAGCATCAATCTGTCCGCGACCGGCAGCCTCGGCCTGAGCGCAGACGCGCAAATCACGCTCGTGCCGCTGCTCGAGTCGAGCACCGATTCGACGCTGCTGCCCGCCGCGCAGTTCCAGTTTCTGTCGGACCCGTCCACGCTGCTCGATTCTTTCCTGCCGGACAGCGCGGCCTATGTGATCGCGGCGCGCATCGAGGGGCCGCTGCGCTCCGCATTTCCGGATGGACCACCCGCCGGAGATGACCCCATAGCGCTCGACGCGTTAACGACACATTCGAGCGAGTCGTTGCAGTCGAACGTCGTCGTGGTTGCCGATGTCGACATGCTCAGCGACCGCCTCTGGGTGCAGATGCAGCGCAGCCTGTTCGGCCAGCAAATCGCTTCGCCGATCGCAAACAACCATGACTTCGTCGCCAACGCGGTCGCCAACCTTGCCGGCAGCGAAGACCTCATCGGCCTCAAGAGCCGGCAGACTTTCGACCGTCCGTTCGATCGGGTTCAGGCGCTGCGCCGCGAGGCGGACGCGCGCCTGCGCGCGACCGAGCAGCGGCTCGAGGCCGAGCTGGCCGAGACCGAGAGGCGCCTCGGCGAGCTGCAGTCGGCTCGTGAGGACCAGGGCTCGCTGCTGATGAACGAGGAGCAGCAAGCCGAGCTCGAGCGCTTCCAGCAAGAGCAGCTGCGCATACGCCAGGAATTGCGCGACGTGCAGCGCGGGCTCAACAGCAGCATCGAGAACCTCGGGACGGCACTGAAGCTGATCAATATCGTCGTCTTTCCGCTCGGTCTCGCGCTGGCGGCTCTGGCCGGTTATCTCGTCCGGCGGCCGCGCAAACAGGCAGCAGCCAAATGAACCGGAAGAACCTTCTCATACTCTCGCTGATCGCCGGTGTCTGCATCGTGCTCGCCGTTGCCGGTCGCCTCGGCGACGGCTCCGGACCGATTGCCGGCGAATCAGCCGGGACGCTTTTCCTGCAGGGCCTTACCCGGGACCTGGACCAGGTCGATCAGATACTGATCGACGGGCCGGGCAGCGAGCGGCTGGTCAGCCTCGACCGTACCGAAGCCGGCTGGGTCGTTGCGGAGCTCGGGAATTATCCGGCTGAGAGAACGCAGATCAACGGGCTGCTGATAGCTCTCGGCGAGGCGCGTATCCTCGAGGAGAAGACCGCGGACCCCGAGTTTCACAGCCGCCTCGGCGTCGAGGCGATCGCGGCGCCGGACGCTGCCGGTATCGAGGTGTCTCTGAGTTCCGGCGATGCCGGTCGCTGGACCGCGGTGATCGGTGATCGTTACGGCGGCACGCAGCGGTATGCCCGGATCAGCAGCTCCGATCGCAGCGTCCTCATAGACCGAGACCCCGAGATACCGACCGACCCGGCCGACTGGGTCTTCGAGCAGATCATCGATGTCGCGGCAAGCCGCATCCAGCAAGTCGAAATTGCGCACCAGGACGGGGATTCGCTGATCCTGAGCAAGGACGCTTTGACCGATTCGGATTTCTCGGTGGTACAGATTCCGGCCGATCGGGAACTGCAGTATGCGGGCATCGCGAACGTCACGGGCGGCCTGCTCGAAGGCCTCGATCTCGAAGAGGTGCAACCGCGCCCGGCGGAACCGTCCGCCGAACCCGTCGCCGTCATCGACTTCCGCACATTCGACGGGCTCGTCGTCCGGGTGACGGCCGAAGCCGGCGACGACGAGGATGCCTGGCTCTCGTTCAGCGCAAGCTTCGATGCCGATCAGGCCGCCGCCTTCGCCGCCGCTGCCGATCAGGACTCCGGCGGCGGCGAAGCCGACGCAACCGATGCGGCGGCTGCCGACACAGCCGAAGCCAGCGACATCAACGCACGCCTCTCGGGCTGGCGTTATCGCATCCCTTCCTACAAGTACAGCCAGCTGACACGCCGCATGGAAGACCTGCTGCAAGCCGTCACCGACGAGTAGCTCGCAGACCCGCCCTCGCATAGACTCGGCAGGACTGCCGCGTCACCGTTATTCGCTCATGTCGCCAGCCAACGACCTAATTTCAGAGTACGTCGCGCGCATCGAGGACGCGCGCGTCTACGAAACCTCGGTCGAAACCCGCCTGGACTACGCGCCGCGCCTGTCGAGCCGCTACCGCAACGAGATCTTTCTTAAGCGGGAGGACCTGCAGCCGATTTTTTCGTTCAAGTGCCGCGGCGCCGCGAATCGGCTCGCTCAGATCCCGGTCTCGACCCTGCGGCGGGGCGTGGTTTGCAGCTCGGCAGGAAATCATGCCCAGGGGGTTGCGCTTGCCGCACGCAGGCTAGGGGTCACCGCGCTCATCGTCATGCCGAAGACCACGATGCCCCTCAAGATCGATGCCGTCAGCGCCCTCGGCGGCGAGATCGTGCTCGAAGGTGAAACCTACGACGACGCGTACGCACATGCCATGGCGCTCGCCCACGAACGCCAGCTCGAATTCATCCATCCGTTCGCCGACCCCGACGTGATAGCCGGACAAGGCACGATCGGACGCGAGCTCGTGACCCAGAGCGACCGGCAAGCTCACGCCGTGTTCGTGCCGATCGGTGGCGGTGGTCTGGCGAGCGGCGTCGGCGCCTGGCTGCGGCATCACTGGCCCCGAACTCGACTCGTCGGCGTCGAGCCCGACGACGCCGCCAGCATGCATGCCGCGCTTCAGGCGGGACACCCGGTCGAACTCGAGCGGGTCGGAATATTCGCGGACGGTGTCGCGGTCCGGCGCGTCGCGGATGAGACACTGCGAATTTGCCGCGAAGTCCTGGATGAGACGATCCAGGTCGATACGGATGCGATCTGCGCCGCCATCAAGGACGTCTACGAGGACACGCGGACGATCGCCGAGCCTGCCGGTGCGCTCGCCATCGCCGGCATGAAGGCCTTCGTCGAAGCCAATTCAGTCGTCGATGAGCGGCTGATCGCGATAAACAGTGGTGCGAATCTCAATTTCGACCGGCTCCGGCACATCAGCGAGCGAGCGGACATCGGCGAAAATCTCGAGATCCTGATTGCTGTCGAAATCCCGGAGCAGCGCGGCGAGTTCCTGAAATTCTGCATGGCGCTGGGCTCGCGCAACATCACGGAGTTCAACTATCGCTGCGCGCCGGGCAAGGTGGCTCGCATCTTCGTCGGGGTCGGCATTTCCGGCGACAGGGCGGAAGCCGCAAGTATCGTCGAATCGCTCGCGTCCAGCGGCTACCGCGTTCTCGACCTCAGCGACAACGAGCTCGCCAAGCTGCACGTGAGACACATGGTCGGCGGCCCCGCACCGGGCCTGCCCAACGAATTGCTCTACCGGTTCGAGTTTCCCGAACGACCCGGCGCTTTGCTCGCGTTTCTCGAATCGGTAGGCGTGCGATGGAATATCAGCCTGTTTCACTATCGGAATCATGGTTCCGACTACGGGCGTGTTCTGGCGGGTGTCCAGGTGCCTCCGGAAGACCGGCGGGAGTTCGAGTCGCACCTCGACACGCTGGGTTACATGTTCTGGTCCGAAGCAGACAATCCGGCTTATCGTCTTTTTCTGGCGGGCGACTGAGCCGGACCGCTCAGTGCAGCTTCGAGTTCGTGGCCCGGGCTTCCTGTTGCGGCTCGATTCCATGCGACCGCAGCAGGCGCGCGGCTCTGCGGCTGCCGGTCCGGACCCAGGTCTCGTATAGCCGGAGCAGGTCCTCGTCATCGGTGCAGCCCTCGTCGCGCAGGTCCGTCAGCACATCGACGAACTCGACGAACTTTTCGGCGAGCTCGGCGAAGACCCGCGCCAGCGCCACCCCGCGGCTCGACGGCCTCGCCGCGCGAGACAAGGCGGCATACGCGGAACCCCCCATGCTGACGTAATAGTCGAGGTCGACGATGCGCGTCCGCAAGTACTCGCCCAGAAAACCGGCAACGAACAGCGACTGATCACCCACACGCTTCAGCGCGCGATTTCTTTCGACGGCGCTCGAATCAACGGCGTCGGCCAGCACCAGCGCCAGGGGCCTGAGCTCGGGCCCATCGGCACCCTGCTCGAAGAGTTTCTCGGATCGGGAATAAAGGGTCAGGAGGTCGACTACGTAACTGCTGGTCAAATCGCCGACACGAATGTCGTTGCGTCGCATCGAATCGGCGACGGATTGCTCGAAGTAGTCGCGAAGATTCTTAACTGGCCGGATTCTCGGCATGGTCGGACCTCCGCTTGCGAGTATACCGACGGCTGGCTGGCTGGTTGCTGGTTCAGATCACGTTTTCAGCCGGCCTTGCGGCCTGCGGCACGCGCGGCCCTCGAGGTCTCCAGGTTTATGGAAAGAAACCTGAACTGGTTACGAAAGTGTCGCATCAGGCGGCGGTCCCAGTGTCGCGCCCGCAAAGCCGCTGCGCGATTGAGTCGATAGGTAGCGCAAAGCCTTACGACACTCCCTTCAGTCACCGGCTCGATGCGCCAGCGCATCGTCAGGAAAACGCGGCACGGCGAGTCGCGCAGAATCTCGGACAGCGTGATGCCTACCGGCCGAATCGTTTCCACGACCCGGCCCGCGCGGATGACGGAACCGGCGCGGCAGCGATAAAGGGATCCGGGCTGTGGTGTCGGATCCGAACCCATCTCGAGCAGGGGACGCCAGCGCCGAAAGGCGAGAGTCCTGCCGAGTGCCGTGTAAACATCGCTCACCGTGCCCGGCAAGCCGACTTGGAGTTGCTGCTTCCTTGCCAATTCCCGGCCGCCCCTGTCCAGTACCCGAGAGGGTAGTGGGGCACCGGAAGCCGATGTACTTCAGAATTGCGCTGATTTGCCGACATTGAAAGCGGCATAATCACGCGCCCGCGAATCGATCCGTATCATGTGGCACCCGGAACAGAACCATGCGTGAACACCTCGTGATTGCCGGCGGCGGTCAGGCCGCAACCCAGACGGCGCAGTCTGCGCGTCAGGCCGGTTTTCAGGGCGCCGTCACCCTGGTTGCCGCCGAGCCCCATCTGCCGTACCAGCGCCCGCCGCTGTCCAAGAGCTTCCTGGCCGGCGACCTCGAGCGCAGCCGGCTGTTCCTCAAGCCCGAGCAATTCTTCGAGTCCCGCGAGATCGAGCTCGCGCTCGATACGCGGGTCGAGCAGATCGACCCGGCGCAAAAGCGCGTCAGCCTGAGCGGGGGTCACGTCCTCGATTACTCGCATTTGCTGCTCGCGCTCGGCAGCGAGCCGCGCAAGCTCGAGGTGCCAGGGCATGACCTGGACGGCATCTACTGTCTCCGCACCATCGGCGACGCGGAATCGATCAGGCAGGCACTCGGCGGCGCCGAGCGGCTACTCGTGGTCGGCGCCGGGTATATCGGTCTCGAGGTCGCCGCCGTCGCCGCGAAAGACGGGCGACAGGTCACCGTGCTCGAGGCCGGGTCGCATGCGATGTCGCGCAGCGTCTGTCCGGAAGTCGCCGACTTTTTTGTCGACCGTCATCGGCAGGCGGGCGTGGACATTCGCTTCAACGCCAGACTGACCGCATTCCTCGGAGACGCAGCGGTCGAGGGCGTCGAGACCGAGAACGGCGACCGTTTCGAGTGCGATCTCGCGATCGTCGCCATCGGCATCTTGCCGTGCGTCGGGATCGCGGAGTCGGCCGGGCTCGCCATAGACGACGGCATCTCCGTCGACCCCGGGTGCCGCACGTCGGCGCCCGGCATCTTCGCCGCGGGCGACTGCACGAGCCACACGCATCCATGGGTCGGCCGGCGAGTGCGGCTGGAGTCGGTTCAGAACGCGATCGAGCAGGGCAAAACGGCGGCTGCATCCATCTGCGGACAAGAGGCCGCTTTCGATGCGATTCCGTGGTTCTGGTCGGATCAGTACGACCTGAAGCTGCAGATCGCCGGGCTCTCGTCCGGCTTCGACCAGGTCGTCTTTCGCGGCCGACCGGACGACGGCAGTTTCTCGGTCTTCTATCTCGAGTCGGGCCGTCTGATCGCCGTTGATTCGGTCAACGATCCGCGAACGTTCATTGCGGCGAGGAAGTTTCTGGCCGGGAAGCCCAGCTGGCCGGCCGGGGTTATAGCGGATACGGATTGTGACCTGAGCGGTCTCTGAGCCGAATGCTCAGTCGCTGTCGTCGTCCAGCGCAATGATCAGCTGGCCCGACGCCGATCCCAGGCTGCCGTCATAGGTCTCGAGCGACACGCGCTCGTGCGCGCGCCCGTGAGACGCCTGATACGCGCCGGTGATTCCGGAAACCACGGCGTGACCGTCTTCCGGCCCCTGGGTCGCATCGTAAGTTGCAGGCCCCACGAAGTTCCGTCGCAGAAGATCGACGCTGACGACCGTATCGCGCAGCAGCGGCCACCGGTTATTGAAACCATGCACGAGCAGCGTGCCGGTGCCGGCCACACTGATCAGCCAATAGTCTTCGACGACGACGCCAGCGTTGAGAAAGTTGGTATCGGAAGACGGCAGGCTGATTCGAGTCGCGGCCGCCGGCGCCGTCTCGGAGCCGCCTTCGAGCGGCATGGCAGCCAGCCATGCACCGCGGATTCCGTCTTCCCACAACAATTGCGCCGAATTCGGAACGACGGGAATTTCTACCCGCTCGTCGTGGGTCGAAAGCCAGGTCTCGCTCGCTGCAAGCTGGTACTCGAGAACCCAGCCGTCCCCGAGCGCGTGCTCGCCCTGACCCTGAATCAGGGGATTGAAGTAGATCAGCGAAAGCCCGCTCAACACGCCGAGCAACAAGCCGAGCAAAAGTGTCAGCACATACTTCATGATGACAGCCTGCCGATCGTATTCAGCTGCAGCGTGCCGCGAATGTTGCCTTCCTCGTCGACTCCTGTGACTTCCCAGGTCTCGACGAGCTCGAACGAGATTCCTTCGAACTCTCCCGTGGTCACGACGCTTTGCGCCGGGACGCCGAAGTCAATCGACAGGGCCGGTTCGGCGCTTTGCCCGCGGGCCAGCCCGCGATCGGCCACGGTCGACTCGATCGAGCCGAGAAGCGGCGACCAACCGGCCAGCGCAATCGTGCCGCGGCTCGGAATCGTCAACAGCCAGGCCGTCTCGCGCGCGCCGTCTATGGTGAGCTCATGCTTGGCTGCGAGACCGATGACGTTGCCCGCGGCATCGCGCAACTTGAAGTGAGAAAGCCGCTGGCCGGCATTCGAACCCGGCACTTCGATCGTTGATTCGATCTGGTCGGCCGGCAGGCGAACCATGAATTGCTCGACGCGGCCGCCGTTGGCAACCACGCTCGTCTTCGAAAGATAGCGCTCGTAATCGAACCAGGGAAACGCGTAGGCGACGGCGATCGTGCCCACGAGACCCAGCGCAAATCCAATTTGCAGTAATCGCTTCATCGGTAATCCGGAACCTCGAGCGCTAGTTTGGAGCCTCCGTTCACCTCAAACGGTTAACTTAATCACAGTTTTTCAGGCCCGCTCCGGGGCCGGTCCGATCCCCGTCGCGAGGAACCGCGCCAGAAACTCCCCGAACGGCGGCTCATCGGCGTTTTCGAGCGCCTCGGCCTCGGCCTGAGACTCCCGGGCAACACTTTCGAGCTCTGCGAGCCGATGCGGCTCGAACTCGAACGCCAGAAAGTGTTCGCGCTGCTTCGCCGCACGCGCGAGCACCCACTCGAGAAAGGACATCTGACCCGACTCCAAAGCCCCGATAACGCGCGCGGAGAGCGTCTGTTCGGGTTCGAGCACCGATGCCCGCGCGCTGGCACAGGCTGCGACGTAGATGTCGCGATCCGGGCCGAGCGTGCCGGCGATCCGGTCGAGCTGGTCCAGCACCTGGAGTGCCCACTCCCTGAGAGCGACCGGTTTACCGTCGCGCTGCAGCTCGAGGCCCGGCCGGCGTCCCTCCCAGGCGACTGCCAGCTCGCGCTGATCGATCTCGTTCTGCTCCGCAACGGAGATCGGAGCGCTTTCCGTGAGCAGGCAATGAAGCAGCAGGAGCTCGAGGAATCTCGACTGCTCATCGGTTACGCCCAACGGAGCGAACGGGTTGAGATCCAGCGTGCGCACCTCGACATACTCGACGCCGTCACGCCTGAGCGCAGCGATCAGGCGCGGCGACTTGGTTGCAGGCTTCGGCCGTATCGAACTGTAGTATTCGTTTTCCAGCTGCAGGACATTGGCATTGAGCTGCCGATACTCACCATCTCTGATAACGCCGATCGCCTCGTAACCTGGCTCGCGCGTCGTCAGTGCCGCTTCGAGCTCGGCCAGATACTCGCCGAGCGAGTTCACGGAGATACTGAGCCGGGCCTGAGTCGAATTACGGTAGCCCATGTCGCTCATCCTGAGTGACGTCGAATACGGCGCATACCAGGTGTCGGCGTCCAGCGGCTCGAGCCCGGCATGCCCTTCGCGTCTGAACGAGCGACAAAAGGCTGGCGATGCGCCATAGAGATAGGTCACGAGCCAGCCGATTCGGCGGTAGTTGCGGACCAGCCCCATCATGCGCTCGGACCGGAACGCCGCCGCGTCGACATCACCGCCGGCAAACTCGCGATATGGCCCCCAAAGATCGGGCGACAACGAGAAATTGAAGTGGAGGCCGGCGATTGCCTGCATCGAGCGGCCGTAACGAAATCCGAGCCCGCTGCGGTAAATCGTTCGCAGCCTGCCTTCGTTGCTCGATCCGTATTGCGCGATCGGCACGGAATCGTCCCCGCCTATGATGCACGGCATGCTGGCTGGCCAGAGCAATTCACTCGCGTTAGTCCGGGCGGCGAATGCATGCAACTCCTGCAGAAACCGGATCGCCGGCCCGACGCCGTCCAGCGGCGGCGTGACGAATTCGACCAGGGCCTCGGAGTAGTCGGTGGTCAGATAAGGGTGCGTCAGAGCCGAGCCCCATGCGGCGGGATGCGGCGTGACCGCCAGCGACCCATCGGCCGCGACCCGGAGGCA
>DATCZB010000060.1:0-2565 GCA_036526155.1 Gammaproteobacteria bacterium | reverse complement strand
GTAGACAAGCTCGAAAGCGCGAGGCACTGCTCCGTTTGCTGCAACTGCGTCGATGCTCGCCCGGACCGTTTCCGTGTCGCTGACCGCATGCGCGGTCTGCATCAGACCCTCGTCCCTCATTCCGGCGATGAAAACGAAGTGGTTACCGCCCGGCGCGGGCAGCGACGAAAACAGACCGTAGTCGCGATAACTCTGCGCCCCGCTCGGCAGCCCCGCTTCGCTGATGAAGCTGACACCGGTGCGCAGATGGACGAGCTCGTCGAAGGTCTCGCCCAGCGCCAGCTCCGATCCCTCGAATACGAAATCCGTCAGCATGCCGAGGCCACTGAGGTAGCCGAGGTAAACGATGTGACTCTCGCGAACAATCGACATTTCGAGCTTGGACATCGCAACGACACGTATGTCCTTGTCGGCGGCGCCGAGAACCGCCATCAGGTCACGCATGGCCGAGGCGATGCTGCTCGGCAGATAGGTCAGATCGAGATCGAGGTAGCGGTCGGCGGCATTGGGCTCGAGCAGGAAACGGTCGTCCAGATCGCGGCTCGAATTGACCGAGAATTCGCGCACGAGCCGGCCGACATCCCCGAACTGGTCGAGCTCGCCGAAGATGTAGTAGTCGCCAACCACGATGGTGATCGGCGTCGAGTCGTCGAGCACCGGGGCCCACAGCGCCGAGCGTGCCACATCACGGTAGCCCGCCGATATCGCCCCGGCATCGGGGGTCAGCACACGGTCGATGAGCGCGCCGGCCAGAAGACTGACGGCGACGATCGCCGCGATCGCGAAGCGCGGCATTCGCGACCGTTTGCTCGCGGCCTCTTCCGGCTGCTCGACGGAGGCTCCGAGCGTAATTCTGTACTCACCCTTGGGAATGCTGATCGGCTTGGCGTCTTCGGCTCCCTGCTCGGCGTAGTACTGCACGAGCTTCTGGCGGAGATTGTGGGCATAGACGCGCACCATCGAGTCTTGTGTCGGGTCGAACCCGTTGCCGCGATCGAACACGTCGGCGGCGATCTCGACTTCCTTGGGCACATGACCACGATCCGCACAGTCGGTCAGATACTTGAGCAGCGCGGCATAGAAACGGGACCGGCCCAGGGCACCACTGGCAAGGATCTTCTCGACCTCGGCGCGGATCACTTCGTTGTCAGAAATTGCGGCCAAATCCGCTCCCGGAGCCTTGCTGCGGCAACACAGTAGCTTAACGTTAACAGTTAATAAACCGACCAAATCCATCGAAATATCAAGGGTCTCAAGACTTTTCGAAGGAGTCCGGTATCATCCGGAGCCAGTCGCAGACGCGCGGGGACAAACAATGAAGATTGATCGGCGAGCATTTCTGGCAGGCATGGCGGGAGCTGGCGGCACGAGCGCTTTGCTGCGGCTGGGCGTCGCAGGCGGGCTTGGCCTGACCGCGATTGGCGCGCGGGCCCAGCAAGCCGCAGCCCTCCCGGAGGGCACGAGTCTCGTCCTGCTGGGCACGCAGGGCGGGCCGAACTTCCGGCCGCAACGCAGGGAGTGCTCCAACGCCATCGTCGTCGACGGCCGAATCTACGTCGTCGACTGCGGTTACGGCGCGCTTGGCCGGCTGCTCGAGGCCGGCCTCAATCACCGCGAGGTGGGCACCATTTTTCTGACCCATCTGCACGACGATCACACCAGCGACGTCGCAGCACTGCTCAGCCACCAGTGGACCGGCGGCCGGGTCGACGACACGCTCGTCATCGGCCCCTATGGCACCGAGAACCTGGTGGCGGCGGCGATCGACTACTTCAGAGCCAATACCGAGATCCGGCTCGTCGACGAAGATCGCATCACCCTGCCCTCGGACATCTTTTCCGGACGGGACATCGAAGCGACAACAGCGCCGACGGAAGTCTTCGCGGATGACCTCGTGACCGTATCCAGCGTCGAAAACACTCACTTCCCCGAAGCGGCCCGGGCTGCCGTGCCGTACCGCGCCGTGTCCTATCGCTTCGATAGCCGCGACCGCTCTATCACCATCTCGGGCGACACCGCCTACTCGGAGAATCTGGTCCGACTCGCAGAGGGATGCGACGTCTTTGTCTGCGAGGTCATCGAAGCGCAGACGACCCGGGCCAACTTCGACGCCCGGGTTGCCGCCGGCGCCTATGCCGACAACCCCGAGGGTGTCTGGAAACACATCATCGAGACGCATACGCCGACCGAGGATGCAGGCCGCATGGCGGCAGAGGCTGGCGTCGGCACGCTCGTGCTGACCCACTTGTTGCCCGGGGCGCTCATGGACGTTCCCGATGAAACCTATCTCGAAGGCATTCGCCAGCACTTCGACGGCGAGGTCATCATCGGTGAGGACCTTATGGTCGTCTGACGACTGCTTCGGCTCGGAGCCGCCGTTCCCGGCGCGTCACGGTTGAACCGATGCAAGCCGTGATGACCCGACGGCAACGA
The DNA here is from genome assembly GCA_036526155.1 of Gammaproteobacteria bacterium. Taxonomy (GTDB): domain Bacteria; phylum Pseudomonadota; class Gammaproteobacteria; order Steroidobacterales; family Rariloculaceae; genus DATCZB01. The sequence goes on along the minus strand of DATCZB010000060.1, from coordinate 132 downwards.
AGCGTTCGAAGGGGTCACGTTCGAAGGGGTCAGACCCCTTTTTCTTGACCCCTGTTTCTGGTTCGCTAGGCCGCGTCTTTTTGCGGCGCCATCTCGCCGGCGTCGAGGCGCTTCAGGTAATCCTTATACGCG
>DATCZB010000059.1:0-6101 GCA_036526155.1 Gammaproteobacteria bacterium | reverse complement strand
CGGTTGAGCAGCAGATCCTCGAGCACGAGTAACTGACGGCTCCGGTCAGCGACCTGAAGGTCGAGCAGATCCAGCGTCTCGACGAGCGCGGCGAGACTATTGCCGCCGGCGCCTGATACGGGCGCCTCGGGGCCGCCGAGTGACGGATCGACGCTGAAATCGAACTCACCGTCGCTCAAGCCGGCCATCTGCGTCAGCCGCGCGCCCAGCGCGTCGATTCGGACCACGTGCGCGTTCATCTGCCCGAGGCGCAGTGCCAGGGCATCGAGATTCTGGTTCAGATCGGTCCGCGTCGTGGCAAGCACATCGCGCTGCTCCGCGAGGCCGGCCTGCAATTCGGCGACTCGGGCCTCGGGGCTGTACGCGCCGAACGCCCCGGCGGCGCGGAAACCCGCGTAGAAAGTGAGCGCGCAGACGGTAACCACCGCAAAACCCAGCAAACACCATGCTTTGCCAGCACTAAACTGGCCGATGTGCCCCCTATCCTTGCAAAGGATAACTAGCTGCATGCGTGCTCGCCTCGATTCCGGTGCCCCGCAACGGTACTATTTTTATATGTTATGTCCACTGAGTAGCGCAATTTCGAAGCGCCGAGAGTATATCGGATTTTGCTGAACAGCATTTTGCAACCCCGCGGTCTCAGGCTCCTGCCCACAAGATCGGTGGCTTTGCGTCCCGCCCTCACGGACGGTTTGCCCCGTTTTGCGCCCGACCAGTTTCGTAGCTCCGGGGCCCTGGCTCAAGGCCCGGGCGCGGAAACATTGAAGCTCGTCTCAAAATGAGTACGGGCGGGCCCCGCGCTATCGGCGATCTGTTGCGTGCAGGCGACATTTCGCGGCTAAAAGCACAGGCCGTTGAGCGGCGGGAGCTAGCCGACAAGGTCCGCGCCGAGCTGCCCGAACCCGAAGCCCGGCACGTCGTCGGTGCCCATTTCGACGACTCGGGCCAGCTCGTCATCGGGATGGACTCGGCCGCCTGGGCCGCGCGCGTCCGCTATTCGACGCCGGAGCTGCTGGGAGTCAGTATCAGGGTGCGGGTCGCAGTGCCTGGCGGCACCGGCGGAGGCAGCGCAGACGCGGTCTAGGCGTCAGTCGGCAGCTGCCGACTGCAGCTGATACGACACCGGGGAAGGTCGCTCGGGACTGCAGACGACTTCCTCGTAACTTTCGGGTTCCTCGAGCAGAGCGCGCAACAGCAGATTGTTGAGCTTGTGCCCCGACTTGTAACCTGAAAATTCACCCACGAGGCAGCAACCGAGCAGATAGAGATCGCCGACGGCGTCGAGCACCTTGTGGCGCACGAACTCGTCCTGAAAACGAAGCCCGTCCTCGTTGATGACACGGTACTCGTCCATGACGATCGCGTTATCGAGACTGCCGCCCAGCGCCAGCTCATTGGCGCGCAGTGTCTCGACATCCTTGAGAAAGCCGAATGTTCTGGCGCGCGAGATCTCCCTGAGGAAGGCCGCGGTCGAGAAGTCGAGCGTTGCGCTCTGATGATGCCGCCGCAGCACGGGGTGATCGAACTCGATCTCCAGATTGATCCTGAACCCGTCATGCGGCTCGATACGCGCCCACTTGTCCCCTTCGCGGACTTCGACCGGACGGACGACGCGGATGAAGCGCTTGTCCGCAGACTGCTCCTCGATGCCGGCAGACTGGATCAGAAATATAAAGGCCGCCGCGCTGCCGTCCATGATCGGCACCTCCGCGGCGGTCAGGTCGATAAAAGCATTGTCGATGCCGAGGCCCGCGAACGCGGACAGCAAATGCTCGACGGTCGCGATACGGCCGCCTCCCGATTCGAGCGTCGTCCCGAGGTTGGTCTCGGTGACATTGAGGGCATAGGCGGGAACGTCCACGGGCTCGGGCAGATCGAGGCGCCGGAATACGATACCGGTATTCGCCGGCGCCGGGCGCAGGGTCATATAGACCTTCGCACCGCTGTGCAGGCCGATGCCGGTGGTGCGGATCGATTCCTTGAGCGTCCGTTGCTTCAACCGCTAATTCCCACGTATATCGCCGGTTCGGGCGGGGGCCGGACGGTATCACGCTGCTCGAGGCGCAGCAAGAAAACGCCCTGTCAGTTAGCCTGCCGGCGAAGGAAGGCCGGCACGTCGAGCATTTCCTGCAACTCGAGATCCTCGCTGTCCTCCTCGCCCGAGGACGCATGCTTGCGCTGCACCGTCGGCGTGTCGAAGTCGCGGTAGTTGGTCTCGGTCTTGCGGGGCGGCGCCACGATCTGGATCGGCGTTTCGGGCTGTTGCTGCGCGCCGTGACCCAATCCGGTCGCGACGACGGTGACCCTGAGCTCCTGCGACATCTCGGGATCGATGACCGTGCCGACCACGACCGTCGCCTCCTCGGAGGCGAACTGCTTGACCGTGTCACCGACCTCCTGGAACTCGCCGATCGCGAGATCCATGCCGGCCGTGACGTTGACCAATATCCCGTTCGCGCCGGCCAGATTGATGTCCTCGAGCAGCGGGCTCGAGATGGCAGCCTCGGCGGCAACGCGGGCGCGATCGTCGCCCGTCGCGACACCCGAACCCATCATGGCCATCCCCATCTCCGACATCACGGTACGGACATCGGCGAAGTCCACGTTGATCAGGCCCGGCCGCGTGATCAGCTCGGCGATACCCTGGACCGCACCTTGCAGGACCTCGTTGGCCGTGCGGAACGCGTCGAGCAGGGTCGTCTGCGGCCCGAGGACCGAGAGCAGTTTCTGATTCGGAATCGTGATCAGCGAGTCGACGTACTTGGCCAGCTCCGCGATACCCTGATCCGCAACGCGCATGCGCTTGACACCCTCCATCTCGAATGGCCGCGTGACGACGGCAACCGTCAGAATGCCGAGCTCCCTCGCCAGCTGCGCAATGACCGGCGCCGCACCGGTACCGGTGCCGCCACCGAGCCCAGCCGTGATGAACAGCATGTCGGCGCCTTCGATCACCTCGTGAATGCGGTCGCGATCTTCCATGGCCGCCTGGCGCCCGACCTCGGGGTTGGCGCCGGCACCGAGCCCCTTGGTGATGTTGCAGCCGATCTGCAGCCCGGTCCTGACCTTGGCATTCTTCAGCGCCTGCGCGTCGGTGTTGGCGCAAATGAAATCGACTCCTTCGATGCCGACGCGCACCATATGCGCGACGGCGTTGCCGCCTCCGCCACCTACGCCGATGACTTTGATGATCGCCGATTCGCTGTAGCCATCCATCAACTCAAACATGTTCCAACTCCTCGAACAAAAACTAGAGATTCCCCTGAAACCATGACTTCATCCGCCTGAACACGCTGCCGGGACTGAGCCGCGACTGCGCTTTCCCGGCGCTGGCCTGCAGCGCTTCCTGCCCATACAGCAGCAGCCCCACGCCGGTTGCGTGAATCGGGTTGCGCACGACGTCGGACAGTCCTTCGACGTATTGCGGCACCCCGAGACGGACGGGCATATGAAATACTTCCTCGGCGAGCTCGATCGCGCCTTCCATCTTGGCGCTGCCGCCGGTCAGCACGATGCCGGCCGCGATCAGCTCCTCGAACCCCGAGCGGCGCAGCTCCTTGCGCACCAGATGAAACAGCTCCTCGTAGCGAGGCTCGACCACTTCGGCCAGAGTCTGGCGCGCCAGCCGCCGCGGTGGCCGATCGCCTACGCTCGGCACCTCGATCGTCTCGTCGGGGTTCGCCAGCTGCGACAGCGCGCAGGCGTACTTGATCTTGATGTCCTCGGCATACTGCGCCGGGGTCCGCAGCGAGACGGCAATGTCGTTCGTGACCTGCATGCCGGCGATCGGTATCACGGCCGTGTGCTGGATCGCGCCGCCGCAAAATACGGCGATATCGGTCGTGCCGCCGCCCATATCGATGATGCAGATGCCGAGCTCCTTCTCGTCATCCGTCAGGACCGCGTAGCTCGATGCCAGCTGCTCGAGCACGATGTCTTCCACGCTGAGCCCGCAGCGTTGCACGCATTTGACGATATTCTGCGCTGCGCTCACGGCCCCGGTAACGAGATGCACTTTCGCCTCCAGCCTGACGCCCGACATGCCGATCGGCTCGGGAATGCCCTCCTGCGAGTCGATGACGAACTCCTGGGGCAGCACGTGCAGCACGCGCTGGTCGGCGGGAATGGCGACTGCCTTGGCGGCATCGATGACGCGCTCGACGTCGGTTGCACTGACCTCCTTGTCGCGAATCGCAACGATCCCGTGCGAGTTGATGCTCTTGACGTGGCTGCCGGCGATTCCGGTGTAGACCGTATTGATCTCGCATCCGGCCATGAGCTCGGCTTCCTCGATCGCACGCTGAATCGACTGCACCGTCGATTCGATATTGACAACGACACCGCGCTTGAGCCCGCGCGATGCGGTCGAGCCGAGACCGATGACCTCGATCTGACCCTCGGGGGACACCTCGGCGACGATGGCGACGACTTTCGACGTGCCGATGTCGAGGCCGACGATCAGATTTCTGTCATCGCGCCTAGCCACTGCTGTCGAGCCTCGCTTGCCTGGTGTCCGGATCGGCCTCGTCGCGCCAGCCAACGGCGAACCCGTTCGGGTAGCGCATGTCGATATAGGCAACCCGATCGAGATCGGTGGCCAGCGATTCCACCGCCACACCGAAGAAGCGGTCGATCCGGCCGGCGATGTCGTCGCGTCCGATCCTGACCGTTACCCCGCTGGCAAGCGTCATCGAGAACGAGCCCCGGTTATCCATGCGCACCGACTCGAGCATCAGATTCGCGCGCGACAGTCGATCCCTGACCTCCAGATACATGGCCGCGACTCGACGATGACTGCCCTCCGGCCCGTCGAGCCGTGGCAATTCGCGGTATTCGTGGCGCACGTCCTCGGCAAACAGCTCGCCGCGCGTGTTCAACAATCCCCGACTGCCCCAGCTGGCTGCCGCCCGGTGCTCCTCGAACGTGATCTTCAGCGTATCGGGCCAGACCCTCTGCAGCGTGACGGTGTCGACCCAGTCGATTGCGGCGATGCGCCGCCTGATCTCGTCCAGATCGAGCGCGAGCAGACCCTGCTCGAGCGCAGGCTCGGCCGCGGCAAGGATCTCGAGCTTCGTGACGCGCTGAAACCGGCCTTCGATGTCGAGCGCCCTGACGGGCACCTCGATCAGCTCGCGCGCAAGCGAGAGACCGACGACCGCGATGGCACAGGCTGCTCCGAGCCCGAACAGGGCGCGCCAGTTGATTCGCGGGCGCGGCAGAGCCGGCAGCTTCGGCATGGTGCGCAGCGCCCGCTTGCGTCGGTTTTGTCGCGTCCGCGCCATCTAGGCTTGCCCCGCCTCGCCGATGATTCGCACTTCAGGCTCCAGCTCGACGCCGGTCTCCTCGCGCACGCGCGACCTGACCCGGTGGATCAGCGCCTCGATGTCTGCAGCCGTTGCCGAGCCGTCGTTAATAATGAAATTGGCGTGCTTCTCGGAGACGACTGCGCCACCGCAGCGGGCGCCCTTGAGACCGGCCCGCTCGATGAGCTCGCCGGCGTGCCCGTCGTCGGGATTGCGGAACACCGAGCCTGCGCTCGGCTGTCCGAGCGGCTGCTTCTCGGTCCGTTCCCTGAGCAGCGCGCGAATCTTTTCAGGCTCGGCCTCCTGCGCGCTCGAAAACGCGAATGTCGCTCCGACGAACCACTCGGGGCCGGGACCCTGCACCGAGCGGTAGCCGACCTGGTACTCGGCCTTCTGCCGGCGCCGGACCACGCCGGCACGGTCTATCGTCTCGACGTCGACTGCGCTGTCCCAGGTCTCGCCGCCGAACGCGCCCGCATTCATCGCCAGCGCGCCGCCGAGACTTCCCGGTATGCCGGCAAAGAACGCGGCGGGGCCGAGCCCGGCGCGGGCCGCGCGCTTGGCCAGGGTCGCGCAGGGCAGCGCCGCGCTGCAATGGACGCGGCCTTCGGCGTCGGCTTCGAATATCTTGGGCAGACCGCCAGACGACACGACGACGCCGCGAACGCCGCCGTCTCTGACGAGCAGGTTCGAACCGAGACCGATCCAGGTCACCGGCGTCGATTCCGGCAACGCCGCGAGAAATTCCCCGAGCTCTTCGAGGCTTCGCGGCTCGAAAAACGCGTCGGCGACTCCGCC
>DATCZB010000058.1:0-2289 GCA_036526155.1 Gammaproteobacteria bacterium | reverse complement strand
CCCATTTCTGAAAAAGGGGTCTGACCCCTTTTTTAGCGTTTGTCGACCACGACGACGCCTTCCTTGAGGACGACGCGCGCGTCGAGCATGTTCCAGAAGCCTTCGAGCGGATCACCGGCAAACAGCACGATGTCGGCCAGCTTGCCGGCCTCGAGCGTGCCGAGATCATCGGCCATGTTGATATAGGCGGCCGTGTTCGGGCCCATGATCTCGACGATGTCCTGCATCGAGAACATCACGTTGTAGGACTCGAGCTCGTGTCTCAATCCCGCCCACGGGTCGTAGCGCGTGTCCGTGCAATATCCGAGCACGACGCCTTCGTCGAAGACGGTCCGCGCATTGACGATGGTGAACCCGATCTCGTTGCCGATCGCGCGGCCCTGAGCGTCGCGGTTGGCGCCCGCGATCGACTCCGGCCACTCGCGGCCGTCGCGGAAGCGCGCCTCGTTGTCGTCGGCAAAGACGCCGAATACCGGCGCGCCGAAGCCGATCGTCGCCAGAATCAGCGTATCGGTCTCGGCCAGCAGTTGCGCGGCATCCCGATCGACGAAGTCCTTGTTCGGCAGATGGACGAGACGCCGGACCCCGGCGCGGACAGCGGCAACCATCGCCGACGTGGAAACCGCATGCACCTGGACCGTGACGCCGACCTTCGCCGCCTCGTCGACGATGGCCTCGAGCACCTCGATCTCGTGCACGCTTGGTCGCGGTTGCGGCGTCAGCGCGATCTCGCCGGTCCACATCACGCCCATTTCGGCCAGCTCACGGACCTGTTCACGCGCCCGCTCGGGCGTGTTGTCGGCCAGCGCGATCCTGCCCGAAGGAAGGATCCTCGGCCCGGCGATCTCGCCGCTGTCGATGCGATCGCGCAGCACGATATTGCCCTCGGCCGGGCCGCCGCCTGACAGAATCGTCGTATACCCGGCTTCGAGCTGCGCCTGCATCTCTTCGCGCTCGTTCGGTCCGGTATTGATGTGCCGGTGCGCATCGATGAGGCCCGGCATCGCTGACAGACCGCGTGCATCGATCGTCGTCACGCCTCGAGTGCTCATTGTTCCGGAGCCGATTTCGGCAATCCGGCCATCACGGACCACTATGGTGCCGGACTCGATGACCTCGCCGTTGCCGACGATGATTCTGGCATTGGTGATGGCGACGTCCTGGGCCGCCAGATTCAGCGGCAGGCTGGCCGCGGCGATCATGGCCAGGCCGAGCAGGCGCAGGTTTCGTATGCGATATCTCATTCGTTTCCCCCCGCGGCACTCGAGCCGCATCGATTTGCCGACAATACCATCATCTTTGCGCCTGTCGCAGGTCTGGTGGTCTTGCGCCATAATCGCGCGTCATGAGTGCGCGCGAAAACAAACTGATCGAGCTGGAGGGGTTTGCGCTCGAGCTCGCGCACACGGCCGGCGGAATCGCCGAGGCCTACTTCCGCAGCCACTTTCAGGTAGACAACAAGGACGACGAGGGTTTCGACCCGGTCACGAGCGCCGATCATGCGATCGAGAAAGTGCTGCGCGAGACGATTCAGGCAGCCTATCCGGATCACGACATCGTCGCCGAGGAGTCCGATTCAAAAGTCACGGGCGCCGAGTTTTGCTGGTATATCGATCCGATCGACGGCACGAGGGCGTTCCTGATGGGCTCGCCGCTCTGGGGCACGCTGGTCGGGCTGACCGAGTCCGGGCGCGCGGTTTTCGGTCTGCTGGCGCAGCCCGTGCTCGGTGAGCTCTTTTTCGGCTCGCCCGCGGGCAGCTGGCTGATCAGGACCGATGGTCGCGAGCGGCTCGAGTCGAGTCAGTGCACGGAGCTCGGCAAGGCCCGGCTCGCCTCGACCCACCCCGGTCTGTTCGCCCCCGCTGAGCTCGCAGCCTTCGATCGGCTGGCAGCGGCCTGCCTGCTCGATCGGTTTGGCGGCGACTGCTACAACTACGCGATGTTGGCAGCGGGCTTCGTCGACGTCGTCGCCGAGGTCGACCTCAAGCCTTTCGACATCGTTCCGCTGGTGCCGATTCTCGAGAACGCAGGCTGCACGGTAACGACCTGGGATGGCGGTTCCGTGCTCAATGGCGGCTCGGTCCTGGCTGCCGCGAGCCCGAAGCTCCACGCTGAGGCACTCGAGCTGCTGAACTCCTGACCCGAGCGGCTTGATCGCACTAACTTGGTGCAATCCATGCACCAGGATCGCTCGCCTTGTTTCGGGCAAGAACCCCATAAAAGTACGTAACTCGCTGATTTTGAGCGCCATTCGTGATTGGCACGGATGGTGCAAAAGCTGAGCGTTCG
>DATCZB010000057.1:0-27282 GCA_036526155.1 Gammaproteobacteria bacterium | reverse complement strand
GGACGAGATTCGAGCCGTCACGCGAAGGATGGCCGCGCACGGTGACCTTGTCCCCGGGCACGACCTCATCACCGGTCCAGCCGGCGCGCAGCAATTGCGTGCGCGACCCGCCCTCGGCCAGCCACTCCTCTACCGTGCCGTCGTTATCGACTTCGAGATAGATTCGCATGTGGGGATTGCCGAGCTCGTACCGGGTAACGGTGCCTTCAACGATGATCTCCTGGCTCAGGTCATAGAGCATCGTCGGCGCATGATGCGCCACTACACCGGCAAGTGGCGCCAGCGCGACCGTCAGCGCCGGCAACAAGAATCGCACGCGCATTGCGCATCCCCCGTGATTGATCAGGCTCGATGGTAACACCCGGGCTTTGCCTGTCGGGAAGCCCGTACAATCCCGAGTCGAAGGCCAACGCAAAGCACCATCCAGAGGGAATACCGTGAGCGAAACCAAACAGGCACCAGCTTCCACCGCAACCGATGCCGATGCCGCCAAACGGCAACGTGAACACGTCGAGAAACTGCTCGCCCGACCGGCAGCCGAGTCGACCGGCAGCGTCGAGATCGGCGGCCGCGGGCTCGCGTATACGGCCACGGCCGAATTCGTCGCCGTCGGCGCGCCGGGCTTCGAGGCCGCGAGCGGCGAACCGCAGGCGGCTGTGCTGACGACGGCCTACCGGCTCGACGGGGCCAACCCGGCCGAGCGGCCCGTCTGTTTTGCATTCAACGGCGGACCGGGATCGTCGTCGATCTGGCTGCACCTCGGCGCGCTCGGCCCGAAACGCGTCGTCGTTCCCGACGACGGCTCGATGCCCGAGCCGCCGTACGGCGTAGAGGACAACCCGTTGACGTGGTTCGAGCACTTCGATCTGGTCTTCATCGACCCACCACACACGGGCTGGTCGACGACGTCGGGCGAAGAGGCGCGCAAGAAAATGCTCTCGGTCGACGGCGACGTCGACGCGCTCGTCGAGGTCATCCGCCTCTGGCTGACGCGGAACAACCGCTGGGGCTCGGCCGTTTACCTCGTCGGAGAAAGTTATGGCACGACGCGCGGCGCGGCGATTGCCGACAAGCTGCAGGAGGCTGGCGTCGCGCTCTCAGGACTGATCCTCGTCTCGTGCGCCATGGATTTTCAGAGTCTCGTCTTTGCCCCTGCCAACGACTTGCCCTACGCGCTGTTCCTGCCGGCATTCGCGGCCACCGCGCAATATCACGGCCTGCTGCGCGGCAAGCTCGCCGAGTCGTCCGCTACCGCCCGCGAAGCGGCGGAGGCCTTCGTCCAGGACGAATACGCCGCGGCCCTGCATGCGGGCTCGCGCCTGCCGCAAAGCAAGCGCAACCGCGTCGCCCGGCGCATCGCCGAGTTGACCGGCCTGCCGCGCGCCCTGGTCGAGGAGAAAGATCTTCGCATCAGCGACCAGACATTCTTCTTCGACGCCATGCGCAATCAGGGGCTCATCGTCGGTCGGCTCGACTCGCGCTCGACAGGGCCGATGGCCGCGAACCGGACCCGCCACTGGGAGTTCGATCCGGGCATCGAGGCCGTCAGCGCCCCGTATACGATGGCTTCGCTCGCCTATATGCGCGACGTGCTCGGTCTCGATCTCGAGACGCGCTATGAGGTCCTGAATATGGAGGCGCACAAGAGCTGGAAGTGGACTCGCGAGGGTGCCGCCTGGGAAAGCATGGGCTTCCCGACGACGAGCCCCGACCTCTCGCGCGCCTTGCGCAGGAACCCCCACCTCAAGGTCCTCGCTGCGAGCGGCCGCTACGACCTGGGCACACCCTACAGCGCGTCGGACTGGTCGCTCGCGCGGCTCGACATTCCGGATGTCGTGCGCGAGCGCATCACGCATCGCTATTACGACGCCGGGCACATGATGTATACGCGGCAGGAGGACCTGCAGCAGCTCAAGTCGGATCTCGCGAGCTGGCTAGGCTGAGCGCAGCACTTCGCGCGCCGCGGCCGCGATCTCGTCGAGCGCAGCGCCGGTCCGATCGACGACACCCGCCATCCAGAGGAAGCCGTGCGGCATGCCTTCGTAGATGCTCAGGCTCGTGCTGACACCGGCCGCGGTGAGCTTGGCCGCATAGTCTCGCCCATCGTCGAGCAGCGGATCGTACTCGGCGCAGATGATCAATGCAGGCGGCAGGCCTGCATGTGAGTCCGCCGCCAGTGGTGCGCACAGGGGGTCCTCTCCATCGTCGGGCGAGCGCACGTAGTGCTTCCAGAAATACTCCATGCCGGCTCGCTCGAGCGTGTAGCCTTCGGCATGCTCGTGCGCCGAGCTCGAATCCCAGGCATAGCGCACGCACGGGTATGCCAGCAACTGCCAGGCGATGGCCGGACCCTGCTCGTCACGGGCCCGGAGGGCAACGGCTGCCGCCAGATTGGCGCCCGCGCTGTCGCCGAAGACGCCGATGCGCTGAGGATCAATCTTCAGCGTCTCGGCCCAGTAGAACACCCATTCGGTTGCGGCGTAGCAATCGTCGAGCGGAACCGGAAACTTGTGCTCCGGGGCTTTCTGGTAATTGACGGCTATCACGACGCAGCCGGTGCGGTTCGCAACCGTGCGACAGAAAGGATCGCAGATCTCGAGATTGCCGAGGACGAAGCCGCCGCCATGAAAGTAGATCAGGGCCGGTGCAGGATCCGATCCGGCGGCGGCCGGCCGGTAGATGCGAACCGGCAAATCGGCGCTCGGGCCCGGCACGAACTGATACGAAATGTCGGCAACGGGCTCAGGATCGCCCATCAGGTATTTCCAGGCCCATCCGGCGAAGCGCGCCTCGCGCGGCGACATCTCGTGCACGGGCTTGCCGCGCATCTTCCTGAAGTTCGCGAGCAGCGATTCGACCTGCGGATCGAGTGGCATCGACGGATTCCCTCCCTATCTGAATACCGGGCCCAAACCCGTAACATAGCCGCATGAATGGGACTGCGGAACTGGTTTTCGCCATTGGAGCGATTCTCTTGCTCGGGATGGCAACCGATTTTCTCGGACGTCGCACCTTTCTGCCGCGCGTCACGTTGTTGCTGATTCTCGGCATCCTCCTCGGCAAGGATGTTCTGGGTTTGATTCCTGTCTCGCTGAGCGAGCAATTCGAGCTGCTCGCGGACATGGCGTTGATGATCATCGGTTTTCTGCTGGGAGGCCGACTGAGAATCGACACGCTCAAGACCATGGGGCGACAAATCGCCTGGGTTTCCGTCTCGGCTGCCCTGTGCGCTGCCATTCTCGTGGTCGGAGCAATGATCCTGGTCGGCGTGTCGCTCGAGATCGCCATCCTGCTCGGTTGTGTCGCATCGGCGACGGCGCCGGCCGCAACCGTTGACACCGTGCTCGAGTCAAAGAGCCGGTCTCTTTTCTCGAAAGTCCTGCTCGCGGTTGTCGCAATCGACGATGCCTGGGCGCTGCTCTTGTTCAGCCTCGGATTGTCGATGGTGTCCCTGCTCAACGGTTCCCAGGGCGTCTTCTTTTCCATTGGCGAAGCGGCCATCGAGATCGGTGGCGGATTGACGATCGGCGCGCTGGTGGGAATTCCCGGCGCCTACCTGACGGGCCGCATCAAACCCGGCCAGCCGATGCTGACCGAAGCGCTGGGGATAGTGTTTCTTTGCGGGGGCGCCTCGAATCTGCTCGGCGTTTCGTTCCTGATCGCAGTCATGACCGCAGGCGCAGTGATTTCGAACGTGGGCAAACACCATGAGTATGCCTTCCACGAAATCGAGAATATCGAATGGCCATTCATGGCGATTTTCTTTGTGCTGGCCGGCGCGACGCTGGAAATCGACGCGCTGCGAGAGATCGGCGTCATCGGTGCGGCGTATGTGCTGGCGCGCATGGCAGGAAAGATCGCCGGGGGCTGGTTCGGAGGACGAATCGGCGCCGCCGACGCGAATACCCAAAAATGGATAGGGGTCGCGCTCTTGCCTCAGGCCGGTGTGGCAATCGGCATGGGCCTGATCGCCGCCAGCCGGTATCCGGAGTACAGTCAGCTCATTCTGACGGTCGTTGTCAGCACTACCGTTGTGTTCGAGCTACTCGGCCCGCCCCTGACGCGGCTGGCGCTGCACAAAGCCGAAAACGCGCCGCGACCATAGAATCTTGCGGTCAAACGCGCGTCGAGGCTACTCCGGCCGGTAAGCCGTGCGTGCGCCTTCCGAGTAAGGGACCGGCCCGACAGTCGCTCTGAGCTCCATCTGCGCGTGCCGCTCGACGGTTGGCTTCGCCGTGCCGCCACCTTCTTCGCCCCAGACGATCGAAACTTCCGTGCCCGGCTCGCTGTATTCGACGTCGATTGTCGATAGTGACAGGAAGCAACCTTCATTGCGGCTGTATCCGGTGTACATCGCAAGCCCCACGGTTCGACCGTCAACGACGATCCTGTCGTAAGGCAAGGTCGAGTAATTCGCGATCGGCATGTCGATATATTTCGCCGCCGGATCGCTGCCGTCGAACATCGTGCTGTAGGCGCGGGCGACGTCCTCGCCGTTCCATGCCAATGTCACCTTCTTGCGCCGCGGGCTCTCGGCCATCTTTTCCAGAGCCGCGCGCCCGACGAAGTCATGGTCGAACCTGACGAAAGGCCCGTAGCCCAGGTCATAGGGCGTGACGTAATAGTCGCGGACATCGTCCGAGTAGAAACTGCCGCCGAGCGACGCCATGGCCTCGTAACCGTTGGCCGGCAGCCACTGCCGATAAGCCTTCATCGCGTCGCCGGTATAGACGGCCGGCATTGGCGACGGGATCCAGCCCGACTCCAGCGTGCTCGTCGGGTAGGTCCTCGAACCGACCTGCCGCAAACCAAACTCCGCGCCCGCCTCGACGATCGCGGCCCTGACCTTGGCGCCCTCTTCCGCCGGCCCGAACAGCTCGAAGCCCGGCATCCCGACCATGCCGTGACGCAGCGCCCGGACCTTGCATCCCGCGATCGTCAGCTCATCCATATTGAAAAAGCGGATCTCAGGCACCGGCCCGCCGGTGACTTTCTCCATCACAGCAAGCGCGTTCGGCCCCTGCACCTGAAAACGGTAGGTCTTGCGGTTGCCTTCGTTGACGGCCGAGCGCTCGTCCCTGACCGTCGCGACGTCGTAATCGCCCGTCGTTGCGTGGTACTCGACCCAGTTAATCGCGGGCGGGCGGCCGACCAGGCTGACTTCGTCTTCCTCGAGGAAGAACAGGATCGCATCGCCAATGATGAAGCCGTCTTCGTTGCAGGCAACGAACTGCTTGGCCTTGTTGACGGTGAAGCCCTTGAAGCTGTTGACGCCGAGATCGGACAACAGCCTGACGACATCGCTGCCGCGAAGGTACAGATCCGTCATGTGATGCGACTGATCGAACAGCGCGCAGGTCTCGCGCCAGGCGCGCTGCTCGTCGCGCCAGTTACTGAACTCGTGTGGCACGACAGGGAATGAATAGGGACCGATCTGCGAATTGCGCAGCAGATCCACCGGATTGCCAGCCGAGGCAATCAGGTCTTCGAGGCTTGTGTGATTCATAAAAAAACTATCGGTTAGAGGTTCGACAAGTCTATGGCGTACGACCAGCCTAAAGCCAGTCTCTGTTAACGAGGCTGGTCGCCGATGACCCGAGACCCGTCTGTCCTTGTAGGGTGGCCGACGATCAGCAGACCAAACGCAGTCTCGACTTTCGCCGCGTAACCGCGCGCTACGATTTCATCGCCAGGCCTGAAAGTGTCAGCCGTATAGCCCTGCCGCCTCAGATGCGTGACGGCCGGCCCGCCGTAACTGATGTCCCACTCCTGCAGCTGACCGTCGGGACCGGCAACCTCGACGATGAGACTGGGATGCGGATTGACGAAGCGCCATTCCTTAACCCGGCCCGAGATCTCGACGACCGTGTCCTCATGATAAATGCCGGCGGTGCTGTGGTGCGCATGTGCCACATCGCTGCTCCACGGAGGCCCAATCAGCAGCACGGCCACCAGACCTGGAATTCTCACGGCGTCTTTACCCGTCATTCGCAACATCTCGTACTCCGACTTTAAGCCCCGTCACTGCTCGATGCGATTGATCGCCGGATCGTCCGGATAGCTCGTGGGGAGGATCTTGAGGATTTGCCGCGTCGCGTCGAGATCGCAATTCCATGGCAGATCCAATGGCTCGGGATCCGGCCTCGAGCTGACCTTGAATACCCAGGGCTCCGCGAGGAAGAAGGTATCGATGGTCGTGACTTCGAGAACGAGCGCTTCGCCTTCTCTGGTGTAGCGCTCGGTCACCTTCTTTTGCGTCGATGACGGAACCTTGAAGTCGGCGTTAAGTCCCTGCGGATCGAAAGTGAACCGGGACGTTTCGACGACCAGGGCGCCGTCTTCGTACCTGCCCGTGGAGTGCCCCAGGTAGAAAAACTCGTTGACTGCCGGCCGCGGATGGCCGTGCCCTTCGAGCCAGACGGTGCGGACGACGTCGTCCTTGCCGTAGGTCAATATGACCCGATCCTCGAGTTGCTCGACCTGATGCGAGTACGGGTCAGTCCACATATGCGGTATGGACATGGCCGCGCAATCGTATTTGGGTTGAGCGACCTCGTCGATGGCGTCGCGGTACGCGCGTGCTCTGCCGGTCAGCAACTCATCGTCTGCTTCGAGCAACAGGCAATCTCGCCCGGTTCCGCCATAGCAGAGCCCGAGCTGCCAGACACCGGTCAAATCCGGAATCTCACTCACAGCTGACTGGGCGCCAGCGTCGGCGGCGACCAGCCCCATTGCGAACGCTACGGCGACGAGGCCTGTACTGTGATTTCTGGCGATGACCATATTCCCCCCAGGCGCAACGGCATTCATGCGGCCCGAATCCTTATTGTGCCTCGGCCCTCTTCTGCGACAAAACTTCTCTGGTGCACTTGCGCAAGGTTTCGGCCCAGCGCTCGACACCGGCCCGGCCGGTGACGAACGGGTGCGGATCTCCGGGCTCACGGCTCTCCAGTGCCGCTTTCTTGACGAACGTTCCATCGCCCCAGGGATGATTGGTCAGCGCGACATCGGCATCGAGGTCCGCGTTCTCGAGCCGGTAGGTCGAGCCGATGTACTGCTCGAGACCGTCGGGGTCGAGAAAACTCATCGACGGGCCGCCCCAGTAGGCTGCCAGATGCTCGTTGTCGCCATCCCTGACGGGAATCAGCGACGAAATCGTCCCGGGTGTGTGTCCCGGCGTCGCAACGAATCGCACCGTCGTCTCGCCAAGCGTCAACGTGTCGCCGTCGCTGATGCCGCGATCCTTGTGCGGGATCGGCGCGGGCGTGCCGATTTGCGGCCAGGTCAGGATGTGATCCCAGTCCGGCTCACCCATCAGGATCTGCGCGCCGTGCTCGCGCTGCAGAAAGGCAGCACCGCCCCAGTGATCGTTATGCGCATGACCGATCACGACGTACTCGATGTCATCGGGATCGAGGCCAAGCGTCCTGAGCCCGTCGACAACCGTCTGTTCCCAGTTGGCGACCATCATTGCCTCGAACAGGATGATGCCCTCGGAGGTGGTCAGCGCCCAGGCGGATATATTGTCCATGCCGACAAAGTAGAGATTGTCGAAGGCCTGAAACGGCTCGGCCTTGTGCAGCTCGTAGTCGTCCATTGCGCCGCCGCCGCCCGCGCCACTCATGGCGCTCGGGCACATCGCCGCCTCGATGCCCGCGATCTCGGCGCGACGGATCTCGTCCATATCGACCGCGGCTTCGGCACCTGCCGCCAGAAACGGCACGACCCCCGCAACAACCGTGGCGAGCTTGTCCTGCATTCTCATAACCGCTTTCCCTCTTGCGCGCTGCCGGGCGATTCTAGCAACGAATGCTTTCGGCTTCGCCGGCCTCGCGAAAACCCGTATTTGCCGGCCCAGCCGTATCTTCGTATGCTCCTAGCGAACGATCGGCCGGTGAAGATTCAATCATGAAACACAGTCTCGGGCTCCTGTTCTGCTTCAGTCTTTTCGCTCTTTCGGCGGCGCCGATCGCAGCGCAGGGCATTGACGGCGAGCCTGTTCGCTGCATTCAGACGACACGCATCGACCGCACCGAAGTCATCGGCGACCAACTCATCGTTTTCTACATGCGGGGACGGGACAACATCTTCATCAACCGGCTCGACCGGGCCTGTCCGGGCCTCGACCGCGACCGACCTTTCAGCTACCGGGCCAATAACAGCCGAATCTGCAGCATCGACTCCATCACCGTTCTCGAGAATTCCGCGTTCGGGCTGACGCGCGGCTTCACCTGCGGCCTCGGCGTCTTCGAGCCGTCAAACGAGGAAGCGATCGCCCTGCTCAAGGGTGAGCAAGAGGAAGCCGAGGTCACGGTCATCGATATCGAGGTCGAAGACGAAGACTCAGTCGAAGACGAAGACACAGTCGAAGACGAAGAGTGACCGCGACCGGCAGGAGAGTCCTCATCACCGGCGCCTTCGGCCAGATCGGCACCGAGCTGACGCCTGCACTGCGAGCGAAACACGGCCATGACAACGTCCTGGCGACGGGGCGCCACGTCCCGGGTAATTCTGCAAGCGCGAGCTCACCCGGCCCTACGGCCATGCTCGACGTAACTGACGCCAGCGCCGTCCGCGAAACAATCGAGCAGAACGAGATCCGCGTCATCTACCATCTCGCCGCCATCCTCTCGGCAAGGGGCGAGCACGATCCGGGTCAGACCTGGCGAATCAACATGCAGGGGCTGCGCAACGTGCTCGAGGCGGCGCGCAGCGTGCCGGGATGCCGCGTGTTCTGGCCGAGCTCGATCGCGGCTTTCGGGCCGGATACACCGCTCGTCGATACGCCGCAGGACACCGTCATGCGACCGACGACCATCTATGGCGTGACCAAGGTCGCGGGCGAGCTGCTCTGCGACTATTACTTCCATCGGTTCGGGCTCGACGTCCGCGGCGTGCGCTATCCCGGCGTCATCTCGAGCGAGCACTTGCCTGGCGGCGGCACGACGGACTATGCGGTCGAGATATTCCATGCGGCGCTGAAGGAAGGACGCTACACGGCGTTCGTGCGCGAAGACTGCGTTCTGCCGATGATCTACATGCCGGACTGCATCGATGCGGCGCTTGAGCTCATGGATGCGGACCTGGCCGGGCTCACGCACCACAATGGCTTCAACATCGCGGCGATGTCGTTCTCCGTCGGCGAGCTCGCTGCCGAGATCAGAAAGCACATTCCCGAATTCGAGTGCGCTTACGAGCCGGACGAACGGCAGGCGACGGCCGACACCTGGCCCCGGAGCATCGATGACAGCGTCGCCCGTGCCGAATGGGGCTGGCAACCGCAATATGATCTCGCCCGAACGACAGCCGACATGCTGGACAGGTTGCGGCGCCGACCCTGAGCCCGGGTCGGCTCGAAGGAGATGTAATTGTCGAAGCTCAGACAAAGACTGGACCAGACCCTTAACGAGCTGCGTGCGGCCGGCACCTACAAGTCGCTGCGCCGCATCACCTCGCCAATGGCGCCGCAGACCGTCATCGACGGCATCGGCGAGGTGCTGGTGTTCTGCTCGAACAATTATCTCGGGCTCGCTGATCACCCGGATGTGGTCCAGGCCGGCATCGACGGGCTGAAGCAGTACGGCGCGGGCACGGCGAGCGTGCGCTTCATCTGCGGCACGCTGGCCTGTCATCAGGAGCTCGAGGAACGGATCGCGAGCTTCGTCGGCGCCGAGGCCGCATTGAGCTACACAAGCTGCTGGAATGCCAACGAAGGCCTGCTGCCAACCATTGCCGGCGAGCATGACGCGATCATCTCCGACGAGCTGAATCACGCGAGCATCATCGATGCCGCACGCCTCTCGCGCGCCAGACGCAAGGTGTTCAGCCACAGCGACATGACGGGGCTCGACGCGGCGCTCGCAGAGGTCTCCGATTCGGAGGTCAGGCTCGTCATCACCGACGGTGTCTTCAGCATGGAGGGCGACATGGCCGAGCTGCCGCGCATGGCCGGGCTCTGCCGGCAGCATGACGCATTGCTGATCGTCGACGACTCGCACGGGACCGGCGTGCTCGGGAAGCGCGGCCGCGGCACGCATGAGCACTATGGCCTCGGCTTTGCAGAGTCCGGGATCGACGTCATCACGAGTACCTTCGGCAAGGCACTCGGCGGCGGCAACGGCGGCTTCGTTGCCGGCCCGCAGGAGCTCATCGACTATCTGATCCAGCGCAGCCGGCCGCACCTGTTCTCGAACGCGCTGGCGCCGCCCACGGTCTGCGCGGCGCTCAAGGCGCTCGACATCCTCGAGCGCGAGCCCGAGCGAGTCGCCCGACTGCACTCGAATGTTCGGCAGATGCGCGACGGGCTGCGCGCGCAGGGCTTCGACGTCGTCGACTCACCGACCGGGATCATCCCGATCATGATCGGCGACACGGCCGAGGCGATTCGCCTGTCCGACCGCCTGCTGGCGCTCGGCGTATTCGTCATCGGCTTCGGCTACCCGGTCGTCCCCGAAGGTGCGGCGCGCCTTCGAGTGCAGATGTCGGCCGCGCACTCGCCGGAACAGATCGAGCGGGCGCTCGCGGCGTTCGACGAAGTTAGGAGCGCCGCCTGAGGCCGCCCTGCGATGAGCGATCTCCCCGTCATTCCGAGCGCCGCGTACGCGCTGCTGCACGTGCCGGACCTCGTCAGGTACGGCTCGAAGCCGTGGCGCGAGATCGCCAGGGATCCGACGCTCAAGACGCGACTGCAGAGCAGCCAGCGCTCGTTCGACGAGGCCGCCTGCTATCCGCCGAACCGCACGTTCATCGGCGCGATCACGCCGCCCGAGCTGTCGCAGCTGCCGCGGCCCTGGCATGCGGTACAAAAAGGACCAGGCTCAGCGGATAACGCCGGCCTGTTCGGCGAGGTCGTGCCGCAGGATCTCGCTTACGCCCTCCTGCAGCAGGCCGACGTGCTCGAGCCGGGCCTGATCGCGATCAGCAGCGAATTGCAGGACAAGCTGAGCCGCAGGCTCGCCGACCACCCCGTGCTCGCAGACCTGAACGTCAGGACACCCGACACGCTCTCGGAAAGCCGGCTCAGGGAGCGCCTCGAGAACGGATCGGCGCTGCCGCTCAGGCTCGGCTCGACGCTGGCCGGCTGCGTCCAGCGCGACGATCGCGCCGAGGGCGCCGAGGACGACAATCTCGACGCACGGACCCTGCTCGAAGGGCTCGCCGCGAAGGCGAGCGCTGCGGTTGCGCTGAAGTTTCTGCTGCACCGCGAGAAGCTCGCCCCCGACGCGATCGACTTCATCATCAGCTGCGGCGAGGAAGCGGCGGGCGATCGCTACCAACGCGGCGGC
This sequence comes from Gammaproteobacteria bacterium, assembly GCA_036526155.1. Classification (GTDB taxonomy): domain Bacteria; phylum Pseudomonadota; class Gammaproteobacteria; order Steroidobacterales; family Rariloculaceae; genus DATCZB01. The sequence goes on along the minus strand of DATCZB010000057.1, from coordinate 15,997 downwards.
GGCGGACTCGCCAAGGCGATCGGCGAGCTGTGCGGCTGCGTCAACGCCTCCGGTTTCGACATCAAGAACTTTTGCGCCGCACCGGCTTCTGCGCTGGTCACGGCCGGCGCGCTCGTTTCTAGCGGTATCTATGAGCGTATCGCGGTCGTGGCCGGCGGCTCGCTGGCCAAGCTCGGCATGAAGTTCGAACCCATGCTCGCTCAGGGCCTGCCGATACTCGAGGACTGCCTCGCGGCGCATGCGTTTCTCGTTACGCGCGACGACGGCACGAGCCCCTTACTGCACATCGAGCCGGGCAGCGTGGGTCTGGCAACGATCGGCTCGAGCGCATCGGACGAAGCCGTCTACCGCGAGCTCCTGCTCGAGCCGCTCGCGACGCTCGGCCTGTCGCTGACGGATATCGATCGGTTCGCGCCGGAGCTACACAACCCTGAAATCATGGAGCATGCAGGTTCGGGCGACGTCGCCCACAAGAACTACCGCATGATTGCGGCAATGGCCGTGCGCGCCGGCGCGATCGAGAAGAAGGGCATGGAGGCATTCATCGAGCGCGTCGGTATGCCGGGCTTCGCGCCAACCCAGGGCCATATTCCTTCGGGCGTGGCGTACATCGGCCATGCGCTCGAAGCCATTCGCCGCGGCGAGATCCGGCGCGCGATGATCCTGTCCAAAGCCAGCCTGTTCCTGAACCGGCTTACCTTGCTCTACGATGGGGTATCCTTCGTGCTCGAGGCCAATCGGGGCCTCGAGAGTCGAACACCATAAGCTTGAGCATGCTCGAAGGAAAAAAGGTCGCCGTCTTCGGTGAACGCGACGATGTCGCGGGGCTCGCGGTTCGCAACTGTGTCGAAGCCGCGGGCGCCGAGGTCGTGTACGAGACGACTTCCTGTTTCGTCTGAACGGCTGCCGGTGCCGCAGGTCTTGCGGAACAGAAAGCCATCAAAGCGCTGGCGGAGGAGCACGGCGCCGATTCGCTCGTGCTCGTCTTTGGACTGAATCAGCCGTTCAGCCTGCGCGTCATGGCGCAGACCTTCAAGGAAGGCGACCCGAGCTACGCCGGCGTGCTCGGCGGCATCGCCCTCGGGCTCAAGAGCTATCACATCTTCGAGCTCAAGGACGAGATTCCCGAGGATGTCTGGGACCGGGAGATGGGCCTCAAGGAGCTCGAAGTCGAGGACGAGCAGATCGAAGCGATCTGCGCGACGATGCGCGAGATCCGCGGCGACTGAGCGACGGCGCCGGCACCCAGTTGCTCGCGTCGATGCCGCTGTCCAGGAAGTGTCACGGGAGGCGGCTGGCAGTTGTCAGCAGCGGTAAGTTGCGGGGCGAGCGACCCTAATCCACGTCGCTCAGAGGATTCAGAACGTCAGGAATGGCTCGATTCCGCGAATTTGGGAAATTCGCGGCCGTGGATGCAGGCGAACAGAACCTCGAAGGCTGACTCCGCGAAGCGCTCGTAACCTGAGTCCGTTGGCCAGCCGATATGGGGCGTCATCACGACGTTGGGCAGGCTCGCCAGCGGGTGCCCCGCCGGCATCGGCTCCGTGTCGAATACATCCAGCGCCGCGCCCGCGATGCGCCGCCGAGCGAGCGCTTCTATCAGCGCTGCCTCATCGACGATGGGTCCCCGCGCCGTGTTGATTAGATAGGACGAAGAACGCATCAGGCCGAGCCGGCGCGCATCGATCAGTCCGCGGGATCCCGCATTCAGGGAGGCATGGATCGAAACCACGTCGGATTCTGCCAGCAACTCGTCGAGCGGCCGTAAAACCGCGCCTTTGGCCTCTGCTGCCGCCGCGTCCAGCCGGGGGCTCCAAGCGAGAATCCGCATGCCGCAGGCCGCGGCGATCCGTGCTGCATGACTGCCGACCCTGCCGAGACCGACAACACCGAATGTCTTGCCGTTCAGCACCGGTGTCGTCGGCACGGTCCATTCGCCGCGCCGCAGCGCAGCGTCGAGCTCGGCGATTCGGCGCATGACGGTGATCGTCAGCCCAATGGCCAGCTCGGCGGCACCAATCGAATAGCCGCCGGAAGCCTGCCCGATCGTAATTCCCAACTCCTCAGCGGCGGCGAAATCGATGTGGGCTGCATGGTTGCCCGTCTGGACAATCAGCTTCACGTTTCCCAGGGCGCTCAGTAATTCCCGGTCGAAGCGCGTTCGTTCCCGATTCGCGATCAGCGCATCGAATTCCCGCAACGAGGCAGGATCGGTAACCGGCCGCGTGAAGATTTCGAGGTCCGCGATCTCCCGCAGGCGCCTGACGCCGTCCGTCTTTGCCCACGCCGCATGAATATCATCCAGTATCGCTACGCGCATCAACGCCTCTCCGATTCGTTAACCGGACGCTCCTCGCGGCCGCCAGAATCATCCGAACATGAGCCAGCACAGCAGGGCGCCCACTATCGACATCGACAACCCCCATGCGAGCAACGCGTTGAACAGGCGACGCACATCCGTCCCGGCCGCGGCACCCGCGATGAACAGCGCGCCGACGGTCGACAGAGACGACAGATCGACGAGACTGGCACTAACCGCCATCGACCAGGCGATGTTCAGTGGCTCGACGCCACCAAGCTGCTCCGCCAGCGAGGGCACCATCGGCAGGAAAGCAGGCAACACGACACCTGAAGTGCTGCTGTACACTGAAATCAACCCGGCGCCGAAAGCGACGATCGCCTCGATCGTGGCGGGCGTGGAGACGTTGGCGATGCCCCGCGTGATGAGATCGAGCCCTTCCGTTTCCCGCAGCATCACGACGAGGACAGTGACGCCCGTTACCATCAGTATCACGTTCCAGGGCATGTTCCTGATGGCCTCTTGCTCGTTCGCCGTGCCCAGCAGCAGCAACGCCGCCGCGACGATAATCGCGACCGTCCCGACGTCGAGCGAGAAACCCACGACGGCCACGATGAGCACGCCGATCCCGATCACCGTGAACCAGTGCTGACGCTCCATCGCGTGACTTCCGTCTGCTGCACCGGCGCCCGGCGGCTTATCGACGGGCGCGGTTCGAAACTGGCGCAAACCGCCAAACAAGAAAAAACCGGCAATGCCGACCAGAGCGTGAGCCAGCGCATTGAACGCGAACGTGTGCCACTCATAACCGCCGAGGCCTATCTGCTCCATCACTCCGTGAGCGACGATACCTGTCGGCGCGAACGGCGACAGCGTTCCTGCCAGCACGCCGTTCCCGGCCATGACGGCCATCACCAGCGGAGGAATTCCGGCACGCGCGGCCGCGGCCATCGCCGGCGGCGCCAGTAGCGCGCTCGCCGGCGTCGCGCCGGCTCCAATGGTCGCGATCACGAACCCGACGAGGAAAAACATGACCGGTAGCAGGCCCGCATTCCCGCGGCACAAGCGCACTGCTCTCTCGGTAACTCTGCCGAGCGTCCCGTTGCGCTGGGCAATGGAGAACAGCAGCGTCACGGCTACCAGCGTGAACAGCAGCTCCGTCGGGAAGCCGGCCAGGACGTCGTCGGACGACATCCCACCGAGAAAAACGCCGACAATGAGTGCGAGCGCAAGCGCGAGCACGCCGATATTGATCGTTGTCGTGCAGCTCAACGTAACCGCAAGAACCAGGGCGCCAACGGAAATCCAGGCGAGGTTCACTTTCCGCCCTGCCCGGACGCAACCAGGCAGCCCACGAGCTCTTTGATCTGATCCAGCTCATCGAGACTCTCCGCCATCTCGAATGCCCGCGCGACTTGCTCCTCGTCCAGCAACAGCGACGCGCAATCGCTGAACTTCTCGAACAGTTCCTCCCGCGTGAAGGGAAGATCCGGCCCGCCGCGATAGCGGTCGTCGGCGGCCTGCTCGAGTCTGCGCCCATCGGCAAGATCGATCTCGACAGTGCTTCTGATTTTTTCCCAGCCCAGGGCTTCGATCCCGGGATCGAGCACGACTTCGACTTTTCGCATCATTGCCTGCACCGGGGCACTGCGAACGAATTCGTCGTTGAACTCGTGAATCCCCGCTTTACGCCTCAATGCGATCGCGCTGACCATGAATGCGGGGCAGAACTTTGCCTCGAGCTCATTGGTCGCGAAGGCGTAGCGCAGCGGGTTGAGGATATTCGATCCGGCCCGCACACGAATGGCGACGATGCCGGCCGGGCTGACGTCATTGTCGATGACGAGACGGCGCATCGCGTCCATGGTCGGATGGCCAAGCACGCCGCAAGGATAGGGCTTGATCGAGACGCCGGGCCAGACAATCGTGTGCGGATCGCCCAGCTTGCCGATGATCCGTTCCGGATCGAATCCCTCCCCGTGGCTGAAAGCCTGGAAAAAGCCCCAGGGTGGATCGAGCGCGTCGCTGCCACCCGAATAACCGCGTCCGGCGAGCTCGGCGGCCACGATGCCGTTCTGCGCTGCGCGCCCGACGTGCAGCGGCTTCGTCATGCTGCCGAAGTTGACGCGAATCCCGGCGGCTGAGCTGGCTGCGATTGCCAGCGCATGGCGAACCTGCGCGGGATCGAGCCCGAGCAACTTCGCTGCCGCCACGGCTGCACCGAAGGTGCCGATCGTTCCCGAGGAATGGAACCCCTTTTTGTAGTGGGCCGGACTGATCGCTTCCGCGATCTTGCATTCGACCTCGAATCCCGTGAGGAATGCCTCGAGAAACGCCGCCCCCGAGACGTCCGCCCTTTCGCCCAGCGCCAACGCCGCGACGAGAGGCGGAATCGTCGGATGCGTCAGCAAGCCGAAAATTCTGTCGGCGCTCGTGGCAAGCTGCGTATCGTCCCAATCGAGGGCATGTCCCGAGGTGCCGTTGACCAGAGCGGCGAGCGGCGCGGAAATACTTTCCGATGCCGGCCCGAAGACCGTCGCCTCGCGCCGGCCCGAGTCGGGCATCACATAGTCGGCCACGATGCGGCTCGCCGGCTGGGTCGACCCCGCGAGCATGACCGCGATGCCGTCTGCAACGCATCGCTTCCCGATCGCGATGGCCTCCCGGGGAAAATCATCCAGCCGCGCTCCGGCGATGAAGTCGACGACAGCGTCCGTCGCGTTGATTACGGACACACGGCTCTCCACCCAGCCCTCGCACCGGCATGGGGAGAAGATACGAGTGGCATTTGGCTCACGGCAACACGCATTATCCAGAAGCGGTTCGATTCGGTGAATTTACCACTTCCCGCAACCCGAGCGCATGTCCGGCTGCTTTCGAGGGCACTCCGGGCCTACAGCCCTGTTAAAGACGATGTGAATGAAATCGCTCCGATTCAAAGCCCGATGAAGATCCGACTTCTGATCACCGGATCGAAACGTCCGTTTACCCGCTGAAGCACCAGGCTAGAAGACCCGTTGCTCGCTGATATCGGTCTCGAGTGCCTCGAGCGCGCGCTCGACGAGCCGCCGCCGCAGCGCCTTCTCCTCGGCCGGTGACTTCGCCGGGTCTCCGAGCGGGTGCGGGATGGCGATGCTGGGAATGATCCGGTTGGCGCCAACCGTCTTCGAGATCGGGACGATCGAGCAGATGTGCGCCGCCGCGATGCCGGCACGCTCGAATTCCTTCACCATCGTTGCGCCGCAACGGGTACAGGTGCCTCACGTCGAGGTGCAGATGACCGCATGCACGCCGACGTTGACGAGCATGGCCGCAATCTCCTCCCCGAAGCGTACGGCGCGCTCGACCGGGGTCGCATTGCCGACGGTGGCGAAGTACCTGTCGTGCAGCCGCCCGATGCGTCCCTCCCGCTCGAGCTCGCGCAGGACGTCGAGCGGCATGACGCGGTTCGGATCGGCGTTGGCATAGGTCGGATCGTAGCCGCCGTGCACGCTCTGGTGGCTCTCCGGCGTCAGCCGGTCGAGGCCTTCGATCGAGTACTCGCCGTATCGGCTCGCGCTCGCGGCTTCGATATGATCGGGATTGCCGCGCGGCACGATGCCGCCCGAGGTCACAACGGCCACGGTCGCCTCGGCGAGATTGCGGACCGGTGGCGCGGGAGCGACGCGGTCGAACTCGGGCATCGCGTACTCGGTCTCGTAGGCCTCACCGGCGAGCTTGTCGAGCAGCATCTCGAGGGCGCGCTCGGCCCCGGGCGCCTCGGCGAAATAGTTCTGACGGATGCCGCGCGAGATGATGGGGTCGGTAGCCGCTGAGACGGGCGCACCCCGCACGCGCTTGAGACCGACGCTGACGAGCGCCGCAATCGCGTCGTTCATGCCGAGCACACTGTCGGCGGCGCGAACGATCATGACCTCGCGGCGATACCCGGCAACGGCCGGTGCCTCGGGATACAGCGCCGTCACAGCCGGCTTGTCGAGGCTCCGCTCGAAAGCCTGGCAAAGCGCGGCGCAGGCCAGGCCATAGCGGCCGGCGTTGAAAGCGGGACCCGCGATGAGCAGATCCGGGGCCAGCGGCGAGCCCTCAGCCGCATGCTCGCCGATCAGCGCGAGAGCCTGCGCCACGCCGTCAGACAAACGCTCGGCCATGTAATTGTCGCCGGCAACAAGGGTCCCGACGATTTCGAGCGCGTCGCTCGAACTCTCGATCAGCCGGCCCGGTCCCTGCGCGCCCGGACGCCACTCGGGCTTCATGCCGGCCGCTTCCTCGCCACCAACGCCGGCAAAGAACTGGTTCAGATAGTGGACGACGCGGATCCTGCCCGTTGCCATGCTCAGATCTCCCGGCAGCTCAGGCTGGAAAAGCCGAGCTGGTTGGTCGCGCCGACGATGGCCTGCAGCTCGACCTCGAGCGAGCCGTCGTCGCCGAGGCTGTGCGGATAACCGCCGGCGAGCCGGGCGACGTCCGGCAGCGGCCCGATGACACGGTCCATCGGCGGCAAGCGAAGCTTCGCGTTGGCGTTGCCGACCGAAATCAGCGCATCGGCTTCGGGCGCCGTATCGGCCAGCGACTGCGAGTCCCCGTCCGGGCCGGCGTACTCATCGGTAATCGCCACCGTTCTGATGCCGGCCGACTCGAGGCCGCGGAGCAACATCATCAGGTCGGCATCGGGATTGCCGAAACCTTCCTTGCTGACGAGCGCGCCTGCCGGGGCGAGCTCGCGCACGAGCGCCACGGCGCGCTCGGCGGAGCGCTGCTTCTCGGCCAGCCGGGTTGGCACGTTGGTCAGCACGAGTCCGACGAAATTCCAGCGCTTGCCGTGACCGTCAAGCAGCCGCGTAATCACAGGATTGTTCTGATGGTGCCAGGTCGTGGTCTTGTCGCAGGCGCTGACGCAATTACCCGAGACGATCCCGCCATCGATGGCGACTCGCGGATCGAGGCTGCGCGGCAGACCCTCGATTGCGCTTCGCCCGAGCACATAGGTGTCGTGCAACAGCCCCTGGCTCAGCAGCATGTCGACGTAAGCAACGCGCGGCAGCGCGGCATCAACGTCGGTCTCGTTCCAGGCGAGGTCGTCGGTTCGATCCGGCACGACATCGGCACATTGCGCCGCGATGTGCCCGGCGGCATCGAGTCCCGCTGCGCGGACGGCGGCCTCGTGCTCGTGCGGCGGCGTGCCGGCGCGGACTTCGATCTCGATCACGACGAGGCCGAGACTCGAGAACGGCGAGTAGTCGGCGCCGGGACCCGTCATGTCGATCACGCCTTCCTGAAACCCGACGATCGGACCCGTGGTGACGACCGCGACGCCGTCGAGAATGAGGGTCGTGCCCTCGCCCGGCGAATCACCGGCGAGCTTCACCCGAGGCTCGATGACATCCTTGGCACAGAGAATCCGAACCGACTCGCCCGGCGCTGCAATATGCACGTGAACGGCCTCGATGCGCTCGTCGCGCCCGGCGACGAAAGCCTGCAGGGCATCGATATCGATGGTCAGGCGATCACCAGCGAGCGCGGTCGCCGCACCCGGACCGAGGCTGCCGACCCGCTTTCTTCTTATCGCAAGCGTCATCGCCCGAATCCTGGGGCCGCGGTCATGGTTCGCTCCTGGGTGGACGGCATTAGCTTCCGATGCGCCACTGTAGCGAAGATAAGCGGCGGATTCCTCTGCGGAAACTACTGTCTGTCCAGGCCTCTGCCGGGCGGTCAGCATTGCAGCGTGGCATTTCGGTCATCGGCGCGTTCAGCACGCGCTCTGGCAACGAACGGCGCACAGGAAGAGAATCGAGCTATGCCTGCGCTAACCAGGAGCTATGTCCACGCGACCGGTCCCGAACCGCTGTCCGGCCTGACGGTCGGCGAGGTGCTCGACCGGGCTGCGGACCAGTGGCCCGAGGCCGACGCGCTCGTCGTGCCGCACCAGAATCTGCGCCTGAGCTGGCCTGATCTCAGGCGCGAAGCGCGCACCCTCGCGGCAGGGCTGTTGCGGCTCGGCCTCGCCCCCGGCGACCGCATTGGCATCGTGGCGCCGAATTGTGCCGAATGGGTGGTGACGCAGTTCGGCACGGCTTACGCCGGACTGATACTGGTCAACATCAACCCGGCCTATCGCCTGCCAGAGCTCGAATTTGCCCTGAACAAGGTCAGCTGCCGGGCGCTGATCACGGCCGAAGCGTTCAAGAGCAGCAACTACGTCGCGATGCTGCGTGAGCTCGCCCCCGAGCTCGATCGTGCCGAGCCCGGCCGGCTTGCGGCCGAACGCATCCCGGATCTCGAGCTCGTGATCTCGCTCGGCAACACGCCGGAACCGGGGTTCCTGAATTATGCGGCGATAATCGATGGCGTGACCGATGAGGATCTGGCACACGTCGACACGATCGCGGCGGGGCTCGACTTCGACGAGCCGATCAACATCCAGTTCACGAGCGGGACCACGGGCACACCGAAGGCGGCGACACTGACGCACCACAACATCGTCAACGATGCTCACCTGTCCGCGGAGGTGATGCGATTCACTGCAGCGGACCGGCTTTGCATTCCGGTTCCGATGTATCACTGCTTCGGCATGGTTCTCGGCACGCTGCTCTGCGCGACGCACGGCGCCGCGATCGTGTTTCCCTCGGCGGGATTCGATGCAGGCGCCGTGCTCGAGGCCATCGAGACCGAACACTGCACTGCACTGCATGGCGTGCCGACCATGTTCATCGCCGCGCTCGAGGAGCCGGATTTCGCCGAGCGGGACCTGAACTCGCTGCGAACGGGCATCATGGCCGGCGCACCCTGCCCCGTCGAGCTCATGCACCGCGTCATCGAGGACATGCATCTCAGCGAGATTACAATCGGCTACGGCATGACCGAAACCGGACCCTTGTCGACCCAGACTTCGGTCGACGACCCGGTGGAGCTTAGGATCGGGACCGTCGGGCGCGTGCTGCCGCATACGGAAATCAAGATCATCGACGACCAGGGCCGAATCGTCCCCGTCGGAACGCCGGGCGAATTGTGCACGCGAGGCTACTGTGTCATGCGAGGATATTGGGGTGACGCGGAGAAAACGGCGAAGGAAATCGATGCGGCGCATTGGATCAGGAGCGGGGACATCGCGACCCTCGACAGCCAGGGTTACGTGCGCATCGTCGGGCGGATCAAGGACATGGTCATCCGCGGCGGCGAGAACATCTATCCGCGCGAAATCGAGGACTTTCTGTACGGCCATCCCGACATCGAGCAGGTCGAGGTGTTCGGCGTCCCGGATGCGAAATACGGCGAGGCCGTGGCAGCCTGGATCAAGCTGCGGCCGGGCGCCGAGGCCAGTGCAGACGATATCCGCGCGTATTGCCGCGGCGGCATCGCGCACTTCAAGATCCCGCATTACATCGAGTTCGTCGACGCGTTCCCGATGACCGTGACCGGCAAGGTGCAGAAGTTCGTGATGCGCGAACGAATGGCCGAAAAGCTCGGCCTGGCGGATCCGGCATGACGGTCACGGCCAGCTTCTCGATCGACTACACGCGTCTGATCGATCCGGACGGCCAGCCGGTTGCCGAGCTGCCCGCGTTCGCAAGCGACCGCTCCAGGCTGCGCGCGCTTTACCGCTGGATGGTGCTGACCCGCAGCTTCGACGCCAGGGCTGTCGCCCTGCAGCGAACCGGCCGGCTCGGCACGTACGCCTCGAGCCTCGGGCAGGAAGCGGTCGGGGTTGGCGTTGCGCTCGCCATGAATGACAGCGACGTGTTGCTGCCGAGCTTTCGCGAGCACGGCGCTCAGCTCGTCCGCGGCGTGTCGATGCGGGAGCTTCTCCTGTACTGGGGCGGCGACGAGCGCGGCAGCGATTTCGCCGGTCCGCGCGAGGACTTTCCCGTCTCGATCCCGGTCGGCAGCCACGCCTCGCACGGCGCGGGCGTCGCGCTCGCGTTCCGGCTGCGTGGCGAGAACCGGGCCGCCGTCGTGGCGCTCGGTGACGGCGCGATGTCGAAAGGAGACGTCTACGAGGCGATGAACGTCGCCGGGGCCTGGAATCTGCCCGTCGTTTTTCTCGTCATCAACAACCAGTGGGCCATTTCGGTGCCGCGCGAGCAGCAAACGGCAGCCGAGACGCTGGCGCAAAAGGCGATCGCGGCCGGTTTCGAGGGCTGCCAGGTCGACGGCAACGACGTTATCGCGGTCCACGAGGTGGCCAGTCAGGCGCTCTCCAGAACGCGCAATGGCGGCGGAGCCACGCTGATCGAGGCCGTGACGTACCGTCTCGCCGACCACACGACCGTCGACGATGCGAGCCGGTACCGCGATGACGACGTGGTCAGCCGCCACTGGCAGGAAGAGCCGATCGCGCGGCTCAGGCAGTTCCTTACCGAACGTCATGGCTGGAGCAAGGGCGACGAGGAGGCGCTGCTCGAGGAATGCTCGCGGGAGGTCGAGCAGGCTGCGGCCGACTATCTGGCGGAGCCTGCCGCGCCGGCCACTTCGATTTTCGACTATCTCTACGCCGAGCTGCCGGCGGCGCTCGCATCGCAGCGCGCGGCGGTAGCCAGGGATTGAGGGCGCTCCTGTGAGCGAGATGCGACAGGACAGCGGACACGACGGCGAGCTGACGCTCGTCGAGGCCGTCAATGCCGCGCTCGCCCGGGCGATGCGGGACGATGAGACCGTCATCGTGCTCGGCGAGGATGTCGGGCTGGACGGCGGCGTGTTTCGCGCAACCGAGCACCTGCTCGAGCGCTTCGATGCGGAGCGGGTCCGAGATACGCCGCTGAGCGAAGCCATGATCGGCGGGCTGCCGGTCGGCCTCGCGGCGATGGGGTTCAGGCCGGTCGCCGAGATTCAGTTCATGGGATTCATCTATCCCGTCATCGACCAGCTCGTCAATCATGCGTCGCGTATGCGCACGCGAACCCGGGGCCGGCTCAGCTGCCCGCTCGTCGTCCGCGCACCTTACGGTGGCGGTATTCATGCACCCGAGCACCACTCCGAGAGCATGGAAGCGCTATTCGCACACATTCCGGGCATCCGGGTCGTGATCCCGTCGTCGCCGGCAAAGGCCTACGGGCTCCTGCTGGCGGCGATCCGCGATCCGGATCCGGTGGTATTTCTCGAGCCGAAACGTATTTACCGGGCGACGCGCGAGTCGGTGCCCGACGACGGCGTTGCGCTCCCGCTCGATCGCGCCTTCGTCTTGCGCGAGGGCACGGACATCACGCTGATCAGCTGGGGCGCAATGCTGACCGAGACGCTTGGCGCCGCCGACACGCTGCGCGACGACGGCCTCGAAGCCGAGGTCATTGACGTTGCCACGCTCAAGCCGCTCGACGCCGAGACGATTCTCGGCTCGGTCGCGCGGACCGGCCGTTGTGTCATCGTGCACGAAGCCCCGCTGACGGGTGGCTTCGGCGCCGAGATCGCGGCACGACTGGCCGGCGAAGGCCTGATGCATCTTGTCGCGCCCGTCGAGCGCGTGGCGGGCTGGGATACCGTAATGCCATTGCCGCGCCTCGAGGATCATTACATGCCGACGGCCGAGCGGATCGTTGCCGCTGCCAGGCGGGCCATGGAGTACGCATGAGCGGACCTGTTTTCACATTGCCGGATCTCGGTGAAGGCCTGCACGAGGCCGAGATCGTCGCCTGGCACGTCGGCGTCGGCGATCACGTCGTTGCCGATCAGCCGCTGCTCTCGGTCGAGACCGACAAGGCCATCGTCGAGGTACCCTCGCCGCAGTCCGGGCATGTGGCCGCGCTCCATGGCGAGCCCGGGGACGTGGTCGAGGTCGGCGCGCCGCTGGTCGAGTTCGTCGCCGACGCAACCGATCACGGGGCAATCGTCGGCGACCTGGAAACGCCCGGGGAAGCCGTGGAGGCGGAGCCCGAACCCCCAACACCGAAACGCGCGAGGGCCGGTGTCCGGGCCGCCCCCGCAACGCGCAGGCTGGCCGAGGAGCTCGGCATCGATCTCGGGTCCCTGACCGGCACGGGACCCGAAGGCGCGATCCTGCCGGCGGACGTCAGGGCCGCGGCGGCACTGCAAACGTCCCGGGCGGAACGACTGCGCGGCGTGCGGCGCACGATGTTCAGGAACATGCAGCGCGCCGGCCGCGAGATCGTCGCGGCAACCGTAACGGACGAGGCCGACGTCGATGCGTGGCCGCCGCAGACCGATGTCACGATCCGCCTGATCGGCGCCATTGCGGCCGCCACCGCGGCGGCACCGTCACTGAACGCCTGGCTCGATGCCGGGACCGAGAGCCGGACCCTGCACGAGCATGTCGATCTCGCGATCGCGGTGGAGACCGACGACGGGCTTTTCGCCCCCGTGCTGCGCAATATCGCGGCGCGTGACGAGGCGTCGCTGCGCGAAGGCCTCGAGCAGATGAAGCGCGATGTCGCCGCACGCTCGATACCGCGGGATTCGATGCAGCGGGCGACGCTGACCCTGAGCAACTTCGGCATGTACGGCGGCCGCTTCGCCGGCCTCGTGGTGACGCCGCCGCAGGTGGCGATTCTTGGCGCCGGGCGCATCGCGCCGCGCGTCGTCGCGTTCGAGGAAGGCACCGCCGTACACCAGATGCTGCCGCTATCGTTGAGCTTCGACCATCGCGTCGTGACCGGGGTCGAGGCCACGCGCTTCCTGACGACGCTGATCAGCGAGCTCGAAAAACCTTACCTGACAGATTGATACGTTAATGACTGAAAACACATTCCGTTTCTGCGACGAGCTCGGTCCGAAGAGCATCCTGCATATCTACGATCCCAGGATCGACCTCAGGGCCATCCTCGTCGTCGACAACGTCGCGGCCGGCCCGTCGATCGGCGGAGTCCGGCTGGCGCCCGACGTGTCGCTCGACGAGTGCTTCCGGCTCGCCCGCGCGATGACGATGAAAAATGCCGCTGCGGGACTCGCTCATGGTGGCGGCAAGGCCGTGATCTTCGGTGACCCTGCCATGGACGTCACAGAGAAAGAGCAGGTCATCCGGGGATTCGCGTCGGCGGTCAGGCACGTCGTCGACTTCATTCCGGGCCCGGACATGGGAACGAACGAGCTCGCGATGGCCTGGGTCAGGGACGAGATCGGGCGTTCGGTCGGCCTGCCGCGCGAGCTGGGCGGCATCCCGCTCGATGAAATCGGGGCGACGGGTTTCGGTCTCGCCGTTGCCGCCGAGATTGCGGCCTCCGAAGCCGGGATCGAGCTCGAGGGCGCGCGCATCGCCGTGCAGGGCTTCGGCTCGGTCGGCACGCACGCGGCCAGGCGGCTGATCGAGCGCGGCGCCAAACTCGTCGCCGTTGCTGACTCGCGCGACACGGTCGCGGATCCCGCCGGACTCGACGCCGAAGCGCTGATCGCGCTCAAGACCGAAGGCCGGCACGTCGTCGATCTGGATGCCGGCCACAAGCTTGCGCGAGAGGCGATCATCGGCGTCGACTGCGACATACTGATCCCGGCGGCGCGGCCCGATGCCGTCAACGCCGGCAACGCCGAAATGGTCAAAGCCAGGATGATTATTCAGGGAGCCAATATCGGCGTCACCGAGGCAGCCGAATCTATCCTGCGTGAGCGCGGCGTCGTCTGCCCTCCGGATTTCATTTCTAACGCAGGCGGCGTTATCTGTGCAGCTGTCGAGTACCACGAGGGCACGGAATCGCAGGCCTTCGCCACCATCGAGGAGAAGATCAGCGCCAACATGAACGAAGTGCTCGATCGTGCCCGACGGACAGGCTGCAGTTACCGTGAAGCGGCTGTCACGATGGCAACGGACCGCGTCCGCGCGGCGATGCGGACGCGCCGCTGGGCATGAGCGTCTAGGACGAGACGACGGGCACCAGCAGGCCGGCACTCTCCAGAATCACGAGCTTGTCGGCAAACTCGGCGCCGCGGGAATTCGCGTCGGGGACCGAGTCAGTCACGACGACGGAGCTGATCGCGTCATCTTTCAGCGCTTCGGCAGCGCCCGTGGAGAAAACACCGTGCGTCGCCGCGACGTGCACTGAATGCGCGCCGCGCTCGATGCAGCGCACGGCCGTGCGCCGCATCGTCGTGCCGCTGCTGATCAGGTCGTCGAAAATGACGACCACGCTGTCCCGGACCTCACCGGCAAACAGCGCACCCGTGACTTCGCCTTCACTGCGGTGCTTTTCGAGGAACGCAAGATCGACGGAGCAGGTGACGCGATCGGCCATCAGATCGGCGAACCGGCGCGCGCGCTTTACGCCACCGGAATCCGGGGAGACCACGACCAGACGTTCGGCCGTGTCCGTGACTGGCGCGAAATGATCGACGAACACCGGCGCGCCCTCGATATTTCGTGTGCGGCAGCGAAAGGCGTTCTCGAACGCCGCCGGGTTATGGACGTCCATGGTGATCATCTCGTCCACGCTCATCGCTTCGAAGACCTGCGCCAGGTACCGGATCGAAATCGGATCCCGGGGCTTGGTCCGACGATCCTTCCGAGCATAGGCGAGATACGGCGCGATCACCGAGACGCTCGCGGCGCCCGCATCCTTCAAGGCGCCGACGAAGAACAGCAGGCGCACGAGCTTCGTGTTGGCACTCAGGCCCGCGCCGCTCGCGAGTGAGTGATACACGAAGACATGCTCACCGCGGACGCTCTCGAGCGGCCGGATCTTGAACTCGCCGTCCTCGAATTCCCTTTCTTCGTGCACCGCAAGCGCGACGCCGAGCAACTCGGCGAGTCGTTCGGCACCGGCGCGACTGGCATCGAGACCGAATAATTTCATGGCCCGGCTCGTCCCGAAGAGCTGGTCGCGGGCGTCTCGCCTGGCCGGGCCCTGGCGACGGCGAGTGCGTCGCAAACGTCGTCGTCGCTGAGCTGACCGAAGTCGCGATAATAATGACCCACCGCGAAGTAGGGCTCCGGAATCGACAGCACGACCACATCGTCGGCGACCGCGGCCAGCCTGTCGGCGGCTTCGGCGGAACTCGTCGGCAGCGCGACGACGATGCGTTTCGGGCCGAGCGTCTTTACCGCGGCGACCGCCGCGTGCATCGTCGCACCCGTCGCCGCGCCGTCGTCGGCAAGGATGACCGTCTTCCCTTCGAGCGTCGGCCAGGGTCGGTCGCCACGATACGCGCGCTCGCGGCGCTCGAGCTCCGCGCGCTCGCGCTCGATGATCGGGGCAAGATCGGAGTCGTCGACACCGAGCTGATCGATGATCCATCGGTTGTGCACGATGACGCCGCCCATCGCGATACTGCCAACGGCAAGTTCGGGATTGAACGGCGCCCCGATCTTGCGCACGAGGAGCACGTCGACGGGCGCGTTCAGCGCCTCGGCCACCTCCACGGCGACGGGAACGCCACCGCGCGGGAGACCGAATACGATCACCTCACCGTCAATGCCCTCTTCTTCGAGCCTGGTCGCGAGCTGCCGCCCGGCATCGACACGGTCAGCAAAAATCAATCTTGCAGAGGAATCGAATAACCCGTTCATTGTGATCCAAGTCTGCCGCAACCATGCAAGGCAGACACTGTGGCTGATACGTATATAGCTACGCTGCGCTTGTTTTAAGATGCTCCGGTGCAACTATTCCGCCGCCGCTCCCTTGCCGACAAGGTCGAATTCCTGTCGCGTCCCGAGGCCTATCCCGACGCGCCGGAGTCCGTGACCGCCATCGAGACGCACTTCGCCTGGGTGTTTTTGTCGCGGGATTACGCATACAAGCTCAAGAAGCCTGTCCGGTTGTCGAA
>DATCZB010000056.1:0-4925 GCA_036526155.1 Gammaproteobacteria bacterium | reverse complement strand
GCGACGCGAGTGCGCGAAGACGGCATGGTATCGATCAATCTCGGGAGCCCCGATTTCAGTCCCGCGGCGCTGCCGTTCGATACCGATGGGCCAGCTGACGGTTACGAGCTGCAACTCGAGTCGGGGCCGGTTTCTTTCGCTGTCTGCTCGATGGGAAACCCGCACGCGGTCATTGCGGTAGATTCAGTCGCCGAAGCCCCCGTCGCTATAATCGGCGCGGAGCTTGCCGCGCATCCGGCTTTTCCGGATAGCGTCAATGTGGGCTTTATGGAACTCGTTTCGGCTGCGCACATTCGTCTTCGGGTCTTCGAGCGCGGGATCGGGGAGACGCTGTCCTGCGGCACCGGCGCAGCCGCCGCTGTGGCCACCGGCAGGCGCCGGGGGCTTCTCGAGCCGAAGGTCACGGTAGATTTGCCGGGCGGGTCGCTGGAAGTCGAATGGCCTGGCGACGGCGCCGATTTGTGGCAGACTGGCCATACGGCAACGGTGTATGAGGGCGTAATCGAGATATGAGTCAGGCTAAAGGGCAGGCCATCGACGCTGATGATTTCTCGGAATCCGACGTAGCCAGCTACCTGCGCAGACATCCGGATTTTTTCGAGCGCCATTCGCCCTTGCTGCGCGGATTACGCATTCCGCATCAATCAGGCAGTTCGACGGTCTCCCTGGTCGAGAGACAGGTTTCCGTGCTTCGGCAGCGCAACGACGAGCTCGAGAGGCAGTTGACCGAGCTGGTTGACGTTGCCAAGGCAAATAATCGTCTCGTAGACAACATCCACGAGCTCGCCGTGACTTTTCTCCGCGTTCAGGATGTCGAAGGGCGTCTGGAGGCGCTCGAAAACTCGCTGCGTGAGGACTTTGGTGCCGAGCGAGCCGTGCTGCTGGTTTTTCAGAATCAGACCCGGCCCGAGGTCACGCGCCCCGGCTTCGTCAAGGTCATCGACCGCGACGACGAGTCGCTGAAATCTTTTTCGACGTTTCTGCGTTCGGCGCGGCCGCGCTGTGGGCCGCTCCGGGACAAGCAGAAGGCATTGCTGTTCGACCGGGACGCCGACAGCATTGCGTCGGCTGCAATGGTGCCGATCGGCGAGGGTGGTCAGGTCGGCTTTCTTACCGTCGGCAGCAGGGACACCAACCAGTATCACTCCGGGCAGAGCGTGGATTTCCTGGCCAGGCTGGGCGAGCTCGTCGAGATAGCTCTCAAGCAACGCGATGACGCAGCAACTCGCGACTGACGAGCTCGAGTCCTTTCTGGTCAGTCTCAAGACCGAGCGACGGCTCTCCGAACACACAGTCAAAGCCTATGGGCGAGATCTTCAGGCATTTCTCGACTACTGCGAGCGAGAAGGCCTCGGGCATTTGCAGGAGCTCAACCCGTTCGTGATCCAGGGCTTCGCGGCTGAGTCGCATCGTCGGGGTCTCGCCCCGCGGAGCATCGCGCGCCGCCTGTCGGCTGTTCGCAGTTTTCTCAATGGCCTGATCGAGGCGGGCCGACTGGTGACAAACGTGGCGGCGGACATCTCCGCGCCCAAGCCATCGAGGCGCCTGCCCGGGACTCTCGATGCCGATCAGGTTGCCGAGCTGCTCGAAGTCTCGGGTGATGACGCGCTGACGGCGCGCGATCACGCCATGCTCGAGCTTTTCTATTCCTCGGGGTTGCGTCTGGCCGAGCTCGTCAACCTCGACTTGCCGGATCTCGATTTTGCTGATCAGACGGTGCGCGTGACCGGCAAAGGCAACAAGACTCGCGTTGTTCCCGTGGGCCGGCATGCTCTCGAGGCCATCCAGCGCTGGCTCCCGCTGCGGCTCGGCATCGCCGGCGCAGCCGAGCAGGCTCTGTTCGTCAGCCGCAAGGGCGGCCGGCTCGCCGCGAGAAGCGTACAGGCGCGACTGGCTCGCTGGTCGAAAGCCAAAGGCAGTGCACGGCACTTGTACCCGCATTTGCTGCGGCATTCGTTCGCAACCCATCTGCTCGAGTCCAGCGGAGACCTGCGCGCCGTGCAGGAGCTGCTCGGTCACGCGAGCATCTCGACGACTCAGGTCTATACGCATCTCGATTTTCAGCATCTCGCCGCGAGCTACGACCGTGCGCATCCGCGAGCGCGTCGCCGCGACGATCGCTGAGCGCGAACGGGCGGTATCCGGATGACGAGGTTTCACGGCACAACCATTGTCTGCGTCCATCGGGACGGCAAGGTCGCAATTGGGGGAGACGGTCAGGTCTCGCTCGGCAACACGATCATGAAAGGCAACGCCCGCAAGGTAAGGCGCCTGCGTCAGGGCAAAGTGCTGGCCGGGTTTGCCGGCGGGACGGCCGACGCCTTTACGCTGTTCGACTTTTTCGAGCAGAAGCTCGAGCAGCATGGGCAGCTGCAGCGAGCGGCGATCGAGCTGGCCAAGGACTGGCGCAGCGACCGAATGTTGCGCCGGCTCGAGGCGCTGCTGTGCGTGGCAGACAAGGACCAGTCTCTCTTGATCTCTGGCACCGGAGACGTGATCGAGCCCGAGCACGCGCTGCTGGCCATCGGGTCGGGCGGCCCTTATGCACAGGCAAGTGCCCAGGCGCTGCTCGAGAATACCGATCTCGATGCGCGGAGCATCGTCGAGAAATCGCTGTTGATTGCGGGCGAGATCTGCATCTACACCAATCAGCAGATCCACATCGAAGAGCTCTAGTCGCCAGTGTCGATGACGCCAAAAGAGATCGTCGGTGAGCTCGGCAAGCATATTGTCGGGCAGGAAGACGCCAAGCGCGCGGTCGCGATCGCGCTCAGAAACCGCTGGCGGCGGGCTCAGGTGCCCGAGCCGCTGCGAGCCGAGATTACCCCGAAGAACATCCTGATGATCGGCCCGACCGGCGTCGGCAAGACCGAGATTGCGCGGCGGCTGGCGCGGCTGGCGAACGCGCCGTTCATAAAGGTCGAGGCCACGAAGTTCACCGAGGTTGGCTATGTGGGCCGGGAAGTCGATTCGATTATTCGCGACCTGGCCGACATGGCGGTCAAGATGGTCCGCGAGGATGCGATCGGGAAGGTCAGGCACCGGGCCGAAGACGCCGCCGAGGACCGGTTGCTCGATGTTCTGCTGCCTGGCTCCTCGGACACCGAAGAAGGCGGCGACACGCGGCAGCGCTTTCGCAAGATGCTGCGCGAAGGGGCGCTCGATGACCGCGAGGTGGAGCTCGACATTCAGGCGGGAACTCTGGGTGTAGAGATCATGGCGCCACCCGGCATGGAGGAAATGACGAATCAGCTGCAGAGCATGTTTCAGAATCTTTCCACGGGCAAGAAGCGTCGGCGCAAGATGAAAATCAAGGATGCGTTGCCGCAGCTGCGTGAGGAAGAAGCCGGCAAGATGATCAACGAGGAGGAAATCAAGCTGCAGGCCCTGCAGGCCGTCGAGCAGAACGGAATCGTTTTTCTCGACGAGATCGACAAGGTCGCCCGGCGGGCCGAGAGTTACGGTGCTGATGTTTCCCGGGAAGGCGTCCAGCGCGATCTGTTGCCTCTCGTCGAGGGCTGCACGGTCAGCACGCGATTCGGCATGGTGCGGACTGATCACATTCTGTTCATTGCATCGGGCGCCTTCAGCGTATCCAAGCCGTCGGACCTGATCCCCGAGCTTCAGGGGCGGTTCCCGATACGCGTCGAGCTTGGCGCGCTGAGCGTCGATGATTTTTCGCGAATTCTGACCGAGCCGGATGCGTCGCTCACCGAGCAGTATCGAGGTCTGATGAAAACCGAGAACGTTGACCTGAGCTTCGACGAATCCGGTGTTCGGCGCATCGCCGAGGTGGCTTACCAGGTCAACGAGCGCAGCGAGAATATCGGCGCCAGACGCCTGCACACGGTCCTCGAGCGGTTACTCGACGTCGTCTCTTTCGAGGCCAGCGAACGCGCCGGGCAAAGCGTCGTGATCGACCGTGCTTACGTCGACGAGCATCTCGGCGAGCTGCTCGAGGACGAGGATTTGAGCCGCTACATCTTGTAACGGACCGGCCCCGGGCGGCTGACTATCGCCTCAGTCTTCTGCCTCCGCAGCCGCGGCTGCTTCCTCGGCGCGCGCCGCACTCAGGATGTTCGCGAGCGCATGATTACCTTCATGGCACTCGTAGGGGAGGACGGCATAGCCCGGCTGGTTGGTCAGCGGCATCGCGATCGTAAACGGCGCGGTATAGAGGCCGGGGTCATCGACGGTTACCTGGTAATCGATCTGATGCTCCCCGACGCGGGTAAAGCGCTCGGTCAGCTTGATCGCGGGCGTCGTCGGCAGCCCGCCACCGTTCAGGCCGATGCCGGTCTCGCCGCGAAAATTGGTGGTCTCCACAACCAGGGTATCTTCGTCCCAGTAGCCAACCGGGTCGCCCATGTAGGTTCTGATCTCCTCGTCGACGTGGGGCCTGCCGTCGAGATAAATCACCCGCGTCTCATGAATCATCTCGTAGCGAATCACGACCGCATCCGGTGTCTGAAAGATCTCGAGTCCGTTACCGTAAATGACCGGCAGCTTGGATCCGACCACGCCACGCGTGATGCAGCGATCATAGAGCGACCGATCGAGCCATGAAGCCGGTGGCGGTTCCTCGCCACGCGGTGGACGAGCGGCGCTGATCGCCTCGCCCTCGGGCGTTAGCGGCGGCATGCGGCCGTTGGGCGGATCGACGATCAACGAGGTTTGCCGAAAGCTCCGGATGCCGCGCTCGGCCAGGAATGCCGTGCCGCCTTCATCGAGGCGGGCGACTTCGCTGCTGTTGCGCTGCTCGCGTTCGGCGAACTCCTCGTCCGTCATGAACAGCCGCTCGCCGAATTCTTCGGGTCGCTGCAACGGCACACCGCGCATGTCGTCGCTCGAAAATACACCGGTGAGATCGGGGTCGCCCCAGGGCAGGCGGTCGAGGGTCCAGTCGGAATCACCGTCGGAATTCT
>DATCZB010000055.1:0-3719 GCA_036526155.1 Gammaproteobacteria bacterium | reverse complement strand
CCCGAGGCGCGCGCGCCGACGGGGACGATCTCTTTCGGCTGCAGGCTGCCGGCGGCAGGGATCGCATTCTCGATGTCGCCATAGCCGATCGTGACGACCAGCGCCTCGTCCTCAGCGACTTCCTCGCCCTGCTGGGACATCCAGACATAGCCGCCGCCGATGGCAACGACGACGACCAGAGCGCCAAGCAGCCGCCGGCGACGCCGACGCTTGCGATTGGCCAGAAACTGGGCGCTGAAATCCTGATCTGACGCCGCCAGACTGTCTTGCTTAGCCATTGATTTCTCTGAACTTTTTAAGCGGATCGCGCAACCAGTCGAGGCGCGCAATTCCGGAGCCTAGGGGCAGACGGTAAAAATTAGCCTACTTCGGTGCGCCTGTCTCTTTAGAATCAATAAGAAGTGCTGTAAGTACAGTAAGTTAACGCGAGAGGACCGCCGCCGTTGACGTACGCTGTCAGCCGACCCCGCTGCAAAGCAAGCCCTCGTCTGGATGATTCGGTGCCGGTCGTTGATCGGATTCGCCGCAGCCACGCGACGCGAGCCTGTGGCGGACCTAGAATAAGCGCCTGCCCTTAGGGTGCCGGAGCACCCGGAATCCTGCATCGGCACCAACCATGAAACAGAAGAAGACAGGCTTCAGGCGTCTCGGCGGCGCAATCGAGAATTCCGTGGCCGGGCTCCGATCGGCGTTGCGCAGCGAGACAGCGTTCCGACAGGAATGCGCGCTCACGCTGATTCTTGTTCCGCTGGGATTCTGGCTCGGCCAGTCAGCCGTGCAACGCGCTCTGCTCATCGGTACCTGCCTGCTGGTACTCGTGATCGAGCTCGTGAACACCAGCATCGAAGCCGCAGTCGATCGGACAGGCACCGACTTCGATATCCTGGCCGGCCGCGCGAAGGATCTCGGCTCTGCGGCCGTATTCGTCAGCATTTTGCTGACGCTACTCGTCTGGGGCCTCATCGCATGGGAACGATTCGGCCAGTGAACCCGCGGGCTTTGATAACATCCGATCTCGCCCTTTTTCGAGCCTGACTATCCATGCGCGACGAGCTCGCATTCAATTCGAAAGTGGACCTGTGGCTGCTGATCCTCGTGCTGACAGCCGTGGCTGCTTGCCTGTGGGGCGTGGCTCAAATCTGGGACGCCGACTCCACGGCGCTGTGGCTGCTCGCGCCGTTGCTGGCGGTCGGGATCCTGCTGCCGCTCTGGATTCTGGGCACACTCAAGTATTTTCTGTCTGACGACACGCTGCGCGTCCGCTGCGGCCCGTTTGGCTGGCAGATCCCTGTCGGCGACATCAAGTCGGTCACGCCGACGAACGAGTCGCGGTCGAGCCCGGCGATGTCGCTGGACCGGCTACTGATCGAGTACGGCGACGACCAGCGCCTGCTGATCTCGCCCGAGCCGCGCGAGGAATTCCTGCGCCAGCTCGAGCACCGGCGCAAGCAAGCCAGCTAGCGAATTTCAGCCGCGGTGAGCCCGCGGAGCCTGCGCGGGCGGTGCGGCCCGACCGCGGTCAGGGCGTCTCGCCGCCAGTCATGCTGGCGTAAGCGCGGTTGAGCAGCATCATCGGGTCGCCTCGGACCTCATCCCAGTCGGCCGTCGGCCCCGCGGCGACGATCTGCTCGAGGCTCGCCCCGTCCTCGATCAGCGACGAGAGCGAATCGCGGATCTCGGAGAGCATCGCAATGTAATCCGCGAGCCCCTGATAATCGGAAACGCCACCGTGGCCCGGGATGACCGTGGCGCCGGGCTCGATTTCGGCGAGCACGCGTTCGCAGAATGCAATCAGGCCCTCGAGACTGCCGCCGTTATCAGCATCGATGAACGGATAGCCGCCCATGTTGAACACGTCGCCGAGATGCACGAGGTTACGATCCCTGAATATCACCGCCGTGTCGCCGGTCGTGTGCGCCGGTCCGAAGTGCATCAGGTCGATGCGCTCGCCGTTGAAGTGAATCCGCATCGTCGTGTCGTAGGTGATCTCGGGCCACGCTTCGGGCGCGTAGGCCGGTTGGTCGAACGTCTGTGACACGAGGTTGATTAGATTGTCCTGCATCATCATTTGCCGCGAATTCTCGTGGGCGACGAGCTGAACACCATCGGGACCCAGGACCTGGTTGCCGTCGGCGTGATCGAAGTGCCAGTGGGTATTGATCGCAAGATCGATATCACCACCACCGAGCTCGACGATCCTGGCCCTGTAGGCGTCAACGATCGCCGGCACGCCGTCGTCGACGAGCAATACGCCGCTATCACCGATCGAGACCAGCATATTGCCGGCGCCCGGGCCGAACAGCACGTGGAAACCGTCACCCAGGGCCTGGCTGCGGATCTCGGGACTGCCGAGCCCCTGCGCGAGAGCCAGCGGCGCCATGACGATGGACGCCAGCGCGGTGAAAAATCGTGCTCGTAACATCTGCTGCTCCTCGGCGACTGGGCTCTAGGTGACCTTCTCTACCTGGTGCGACGCCGCCGACTTTACGATGGCCTCGGTCACGGCGGCGCCATGAATCATTTCGTCGGTCGTGATCATGAACGGCTTGGCTCCGGTCACGGCGTCCGCGAAGTCCTCGAGCGTCGTCCTGACGATATCGAGTGAGGCCGCCTCCCAGACTTCGGCCGGTCCCTTGAGCGGCTTGAACGTGCAGCGTCCGAAGAGCTTGGTGCGGCGTTCTTCGGACGGTGCGCCGGCAACGTGCGTCATGCCCTCGAGCTTGACGAAACCCTTCGAGCCGTAGACCTGAAAATTGAAGCCACCGCCCGTCGCCGTCATCGTGGCGAGATAGCCCGACATGCCTTCCTTCATGCGGAACAGGATCGACGTCGTATCGTCGGCGTCGATTTCGACCGCGCGACGGAAGCTCTGGCAATAGACCTCGTCGATCGGCCCGCAAAGATCGATCATGCCGTCGATGGCGTGGACCCCCATCGGCGTCAACCCGCCGCAGGGCGTCTCGTCGCGGCTCGCGCGCCAGGCGTCGGCCTTGAGCATCAGCGCGTTCGGGAATGTCATCGTCGCCTCGACGTGCAGCACGACACCGAGCTCACCAGAGTTGATCTGATCCCTGAGCGTCGTCATCTCGGGATGCCAGCGCCGGTTGTAGCCGAGGCCCAGCGTGATGCCGGCCGAGTTCGCGGCCTCGACCGCCTCGACGGCTTCCGCCCGGGTCAGCGCGAAAGGCTTCTCGCAATAGACATGCTTGCCTTTGGCCGCAGCGGCGACGACCTGGCCGGTATGCATCGAGTGCGGCGTAGCGAGCACGACGGCGTCGATGTTCGGGTCGTCGATGAGCTCGTCGTAACTCTGGCGCAGGTCGAACTTGTGCTCGGCAGCGAAGTCCCTGACCTCGTCGCTATGCGTGCGCGTGGCACCGGCGACGAAACGCATCTTGTCGCTCGATCCCGAGACGGCCTCGACGAGCGTGCGGCCCCACCAACCTAGACCAACGATTCCAGCATTAATCATTCTCAATTCACCCCAGCAATCAGTTATTCGAGTCCGCCGGCACGTGCCCTGACCCGGCCCATTACGGCCCAGTCGAGATCGGCCTCATCATGCGCGAACGCTTCGAGCAGCGTATCGCGGTAGACGTTCAGGCTCGGCAACGGAACATTGGCGGCCTGCCCCGCAGCCATGACCAGGTTGCTGTCCTTGAACCCGAGCTTGACGGAGAAGCCGACGTTCTCGTAAGCCTCGTTGGCAATGATGCCGC
>DATCZB010000054.1:0-3984 GCA_036526155.1 Gammaproteobacteria bacterium | reverse complement strand
AGGACCGTGCTCGAAAACGCCAGCGCGACGGCAAGCGTTACGCTGGCCTGCAGGGCGAACCCGGCCGCCAGGACCAACAGCACGGTCACGACCACGGCAACGATTCCGAGATGCGCCGTGGCGCTGCCCCAGACCTCGGTTCGCATCAGCGTCTTGAAGCGCAGCTTCAGGCCAACGGAGAACAGGAGAATCAGGACGCCGGCGTCGGCGACCTCGTGCAGGATCTCCGGCGCCTCGAAATCCATCGCGCTGAAAACGAACCCGGCCAGCAGAAAACCGACCAGCGGCGGTAAGCCGATGCGCCAGACGAGAAATCCAAGGACCAGGGCAACCCCGATCAGCGCGCTCATCACGCCTATGGCACCAGTCGAAACAACATCGTTTAATTATGCACGATGCAATACCTCGTTCGGTTCGACGGCGTCTCCCTGGCTTTCGGCGATCAGGTCATCCTCTCCGAGGCTGACCTCAGGATCGAGCCGGGCGAGCGCCTCTGCCTGATCGGCCGCAACGGCGCAGGTAAGTCCACGTCCCTGAAGCTCATCACCGGTGAGCTCGAGCCCGACGACGGCACGATCGATCGCCCCGCCAACCTGAGGCTGGCCGTGCTGGAGCAGAACCTCGCCGAGGCCTCGGACGAGCCCGTCAAGCAATTCGTCGCCAGCGGTCTTGCCGGGCAGATGGCGCGCATCGAGCGATATAAGCAGCTGACCGAAGCGGCCGGCACGAGCCGCGATGCCTTGCGCGAAAGCGAGGTGCTGGAGCGCGAAATCGTTGCCGGCGGTGGCTGGTCGGTCGACGCCCAGGTCGAGTCGATCATGAGCCAGCTCAGCCTCCCGGAAGACAAGCTCATGAGCCAGCTATCCGGCGGCTGGCGCCGCCGTGCCGCGCTCGGTCGGGCCCTGGTCTCGAACCCGGAGCTGCTCTTGCTGGACGAGCCGACGAACCATCTCGACATCTCGACGATCGAGTGGCTCGAGAACGAGATTAGCCGTTACCAGGGCGCCGTTTTGTTTGTGACTCACGACCGCAGTTTCGTCGAGCGCGTCGCGACGCGCATCGTCGATATCGACCGGGGGCGCCTGCGCAGCTGGCCGGGCGGCTATCGCGACTACCTCAGGCGCCGCGCCAAGGCCGAAGCCGACGAGGACGTGGCGAACCGGGAGTTCGACAAGAAGCTGGCCGAAGAGGAGGCCTGGATCCGCCAGGGCATCAAGGCACGCGAAAGCCGCAACGAGGGTCGTGTACGCGCGCTGCACGCCTTGCGTGAGGAACGCGCCGCGAGAATCGCCCGCTCCCGCACGGCCCGGATACACATCAATACCAGTGAAGAGCTGTCGGGCCGCAAGGTCATCGAGGCCAGAAACGTTTGTCACGCCTACGGTGACACTCCCCTGCTCCGCGACTTCTCGCTGCGAATCATGCGCGGCGACCGCGTCGGCATCATCGGCAACAACGGGGTCGGCAAGAGCACGCTGCTCAGGATCCTGATTGGCGAGCTCAAGCCCGACTCGGGGTCAGTCAAGCTCGGGACACATCTGAAGATTGCCTATTTCGATCAGCTGCGCCGCGAGCTCGACACGTCGCGCACGGTCGCCGAGCTGGTCGGCGAGGGTCGCGACTATATCGTTCTCAACGGCCGCAAGAAGCACGTCATTGCGTACCTGACGGACTTTCTGTTCACGGCCAAACGCGCGCGCACCCGGATTTCAGCGCTGTCTGGCGGCGAGCGGAACCGTGTCATCCTGGCGAAGCTGTTCACTGAAGGCTCGAACCTGCTCGTGCTCGACGAGCCAACCAATGATCTCGACGTCGAGACGCTCGAAGCGCTCGAACAAAGGCTCAGGGAATATACCGGCACATTGCTCGTCGTCAGTCACGACCGGCATTTTCTCGACGCGGTGGTCACGCGAACGCTGGTCTTCGAGGCCGACGGCGTCGTGCGGCAGCATGCCGGCGGTTACAGCGACTGGGTCCGGCAGCATCGCGGGCTGGCAGAAGGTGAGAACAAGACCGCGACCGCCACGGCGGGCGCCCGCAGCAAGCCGAAGAAGCCGAAGGAGCAGCAGAAACTCTCGTACAAGCTCAAACGCGAGCTCGAGGCGTTGCCGGAACAGATCGAGCAGCTCGAAACCGCCGTCGCCGCGCTTAACGACGAAATCTCGGCGCCGGATTTCTATCGCCAGGACCACCAGATTACGAGTTCGCGCCTGGAACAGCTCGAGTCGCTCGAGCAGGACCTCGAGCGTTCCATGGACCGTTGGGCCGAGCTCGAGCAGCTCGCCAACGGGCCGGGTGACTGAGCCGGCATCAGGCCGGCGCGCGCAGACGCCGAAGCTTCAGGGAACGACCTGGACGCTTCAGGGAACGATCTTATCGATGACGAGACTGACGGTTTCAGCCGCTGCCGGATCCACCGTTGCCTCGGCATAGACATCGCCCGACTGCTCGAGCGCCTCACCGCTGCCGGAGATGCGCGCGACGATTGTCACTGCTTCATACTGCGACATGGAACGGCCCGGGATCATCGCATCGGCGTCGCTCAGCGAATACCTGCCTGGCAGTGAAGACAGCGGATATGGCGCAACGGCGATCGGCGCCGGGCTGTCGCTTGCCCGAGCGATCACAAAAAGCCGCGCATTCGAACCAAACTGCTCGAGATTGATAGAGTCCGCGACGCCGACTTCGATGTCTATGACCGGCCCGTTTGCCGTGTCTGCAGGCGTGCTTGCCGCGACCGGCGCCCCCGTCAGCATCACGAGCTGATTCCGAATCAGGTTCTCGATCTCGGGCGGCGGCCTGGTTGCGAGCAGCGCGGTCCAGCGCTCGGCTGCAACCGTCGGTTGATTGCGCTCGATGGCAACGATTCCGCCCCAGAGCATCGCCGCCTCGTTGTCCGGCGAGGTCGCGAGCACTTCCTCGACCAGGTCGCCACCCAGCGACAGCGCGGAACCTTCCACCGTGAACAGCAGCGTCTGCGCATAGGCGAGCTTGAGCAGGTCGTCGGGCGCATCGGACCGATTCCAGGCCTGCTCCAGCGCTTCGCGTGCCCGCTCGTAATCACCGAGCTGGATATAGCTGCGCCCGAGCAGCACCCAGCCGTTGATGTCGTTCGGGTCTTCGGCCAGCCGGGCCTCGAGTTGCCCGAGCAACTCGGATTCGTCCAGCCTTATCTCGACCTCGTCGGCCAGCTCGGGGTCGAACGTGGTGACGACGCCATAGAGCAAGATCGCAACCGGTGCGATGGCCACAGCGGCCAACTGACCGATGATGACGGGTTGACCGCTGCGCTTGCGCTCTCGCCACAACGGCAGCAACAGGAACGCAAGCGCGACAATCGTCAGCGCGACAGCACCCGCCCAGAAGCCGGTCATCAATCGAGCTCCTCGTCGAGCGGCTGGTCCATGCGGACGCGCAGGACGCGTGCGAACACGAACGCGCCACCGAGCAACAGCAAACCGGGACCCGCCCAGAGCAGCCAGGTCGAGGGCTTCAGCGGCGGGTTGTAACTGATGAAATCGCCGTAGCGCGAAATCAGGAACGATTTGATCGCGTCGTCGGACTGCCCCTCGGCCATCATCTCACGGACTTCGCGGCGCAGGTCAGCAGCGACGTCGATCGGCGAATCAGCAATCGACTGATTCTGGCACTTCATGCAGCGAATCGAGTGAATCAGATCGCGGTAACGCGCGTTTTCTTCCGGATCATCGAATCCCTCGACCTGAGCCAGCGACGTCGCCGAAATGCCGAGCAGCAGGACTGCCGGCAGCAGTAAAGAACGCATCAGTCGGCCCCGCGCACGGCTTCGATCACCGGCGCGAATTTCGCTTGCCAGATCGCAGGCGTCAGCGGACCGAGATGCTTCTGCAGGATCGTGAGATCAGGCCCAACGAGGAACGTCTCGGGTGCGCCGTAGACGCCATAGTTGATCGCGACGTCGCCGATCTCGTCTCGCGCCGAGGCGACATAGGGATTGCCGAGCGT
>DATCZB010000053.1:0-3493 GCA_036526155.1 Gammaproteobacteria bacterium | reverse complement strand
ACGCGCCGCCGGCACGAAGTCGTAGGTGATCTTGCCCGAAACCGTGACGCGGTCCTGAGGCGGGGGCGCGGGACCGGGCGCCGGGGCCGGATTCCGGGCGCTCTCGCCGCTCGAGCCGCCGCCACAGGCCGCAAGCCCGAGGCACGCAAGCGCCGCCAGAGCCCCTTTCAGCCCGGCATTGAAGTTGACCGACCGCACGTTTTTAACCGCCCTCCATAGCTCAAGGGTCAATATAGCGTCTGAATCGACGCTGAATAGTCAACGCGTTCCCAAAATGCGACCGGCATCAGGGTTCAGATATCACCAACTGCTAGACTCATTCGGCCGCGTTATGACAGGCAGGGACGAGGCCAGATGGGAAACAAAACGATACTCGTGACCGGCGGCGCCGGTTACATCGGCTCGCACGTGGTCAGGCAGCTCGGGGAGGCCGGCGAATCGATCGTCGTGCTCGACGACCTCTCGACGGGCTTCCGCCAGGCCGTGCTCTATGGCGATCTCGTCGTCGGCAACACGGGCGATCCGGACTGCCTCGAGCAGATCTTCTCGCGCTACGACATCGACACGGTGCTGCACTTCGCCGCGCACACGATCGTGCCGGAATCGGTCGCCGACCCGCTCAAGTACTACCGCAACAACACGGCCGCGAGCCGGACGCTGCTCGAGTGGTGCCTGAAAGCCGACGTCAGGCATTTCGTCTTCTCGTCCACGGCCGCCGTTTACGGCATCCCCGAAGACGGCATCGCGTCGGAAGAGACGCCGACCCGCCCGATCAACCCCTACGGGCGCTCGAAACTCATGACCGAGCAGATGCTCAGGGACGTTGCGAACGTCAATCTGCTGAACTATGTGGCGCTGCGCTACTTCAACGTGGCGGGCTCGGATCCGGAGCGCCGGATCGGGCAATCGACCCGGACGGCGACGCTGCTGACCAAGGTCGCCTGCGAGGTCGCCGTCGGCAAGCGCGACGAGCTCTTCATCTACGGCGACGACTACGACACGCCCGACGGCACGGGCGTGCGCGATTACATCCATGTCGAGGACCTGGCCTCGGCGCATCTCGCGGCGCTCGATTACCTGCGCCGCGGCGGCGAGTCGACGACCCTGAATGCAGGCTACGGCCACGGCTACAGCGTCCGCGAGGTCGTCGCCATGGTCGAGCAGGTCGCCGGCAAGGAGATCCCGAAATTCGAGGTGGCGCGCCGCGCCGGCGATCCGCCGACGCTGGTGGCGGCCGTCGACAAGATCCACCGCACGCTCGACTGGGCGCCGCGCTACGACGATCTCGAGCAGATCTGCGCCAGCTCGCTGGCCTGGGAGCAGGAGCTCGCGGCCGGCCGCTGGCAGGAGCCGAAGCCGGAGCCAGGGCCGGAGCCGGAGTCGCAGACGGAGCCGGCGGCCAAGACCGGCACCTAGGAGCCCCCCTTGCGAATCGGGCGCCCGAGAACGCTCTTAAGCCTGACCCTCATGGGTCTCGGGCTCGTGACGCTGCCGCTGCTCTACGCGGTCGCCAATGCCGTTTTCGAGCTCGACGACCTCATGAACGAGAGCCTCGAGGTCGCACAGGCCAGCGCCGTCACGGCGCGCGAAGGCCAGCGCATCGAGACGGCGCTCGAGAACATGCTGCGGCACGCGCAGCAGCACTTTGCGCCAGAGCGCGATCCGGCCCGGCTCGAGCTCTACCGGCTCGAATCCCAGCGCCTGGCCGAGAGCCTCACGGCGCTCGCGTCCGAGCCTCACCTGCCGAGCCTCGACCCGGATTTCGAGCGCGTCCGGACGCTGCTCGGGGCCGTCGAAGCCGAGTTGCTCGACCCGACGTCCTCGGAAGCTGTCGTCCTCTCGAGCTTGAGCGCGATGGCGGCGGAGGCACGCAACCTGGCACGCGACATGCGCGACCAGTTCAACGCACGCCGTGTCGGGCTCGAGGTCGACACGATCGGGGCCCAGCGGGCACTGGCCTGGCAGGCCGCGACGCTGATCCCGGCTTCGCTGATTCTCGCGCTCGTGCTCTTCTTGCTCGTCGGGCGGCCGATCCGCCAGATCGACCGCGCGATCCACGAGCTCGGCGAAGGCGACTTCACGCGCCCGATCGCCGTGACGGGCCCCGGCGACATCGAGACGCTCGGCAAGCAGCTCGAGTGGCTGCGCCTGAAGCTCGCCGAATCCGGCGAGGAGAAGAACAAGTTCCTGCGGCACATGTCGCACGAGCTCAAGACGCCGCTCGCGAACATCCGCGAGGGCACGGATCTCTTGCTCGACGGCTCGGTTGGCGAACTCGGCAAGCAACAGCACGAGGTGGCGAGCATCCTGCAGGAGAACGGCATCAAGCTGCAGCGGCTGATCGAGAACCTCTTGACGTTCAGCGCCTGGCAGTCGCGCACGGCCTCGCTCGACGTCACGCGCTTCGAGCTCAAGCCTTTGATCTTTGCAACGCTGAGCCAGCACCGGCTGGCCGTCGCGAGGCATGAGATCCGGCTCGAGCTCGAGATCGCGCCGATCAGCGTCAATGCCGACGAGGGCAAGCTCCGGCTCGTGCTCGAGAACCTGGTCTCGAACGCCATCCGGTTCACGCCCCACGAGGGCACGATCGCGATCCGCGCCGGCATGGAGCGCGGCGAGCTCGTCATCGAGGTCGCGGATTCCGGCCCCGGCGTCGCCGAGGACGATCGCGACCGGCTGTTCGAGGCGTTCTATCAGGGACTGCAGCCGCAAGGCGGGGGCGCCGTCAACGGCACGGGCATAGGGCTCTCGGTCGTCAGCGAATGCGTCCAGGCGCACGGCGGGTCGATCGAGCTCAAAACGGCCGGGGAATCCGATTTCTGCGGCGCGCACTTCATCGTGCGTCTGCCGCTCAGGCGCGCCAACGACCGGCCGTACCTGGCGGTAGCAAACGGCTAGACGGCAGCAACTCGAGGTGGCCGATGATTAGGGAGAATCGAATGGCTTGGGCAATGCAACAGGACACGCCGCCGCGCGGCAGGGTGCTCGTCGTCGACGACGACCCGGGGCTTTTGAAGCTGCTGGCCATCCGGCTGCGGGCCGAGGGCTATGCGGTCGAGGCCGTCGAGAGCGCCGAGGCTGCGCTCAGCGCGCTGCCGGCTTTCAGGCCGGACCTCGTCGTCACCGATCTTCGGATGGAAAACATGGATGGCCTCGGGCTTTTGAAGGAGATCCAGCGCTCACGTCCCGGGCTTTGCGTGCTGCTCCTGACGGCGCACGGCACGATCCCCGACGCCGTCGAGGCGACGCGAAACGGGGCGTTCGGCTTCCTGACCAAGCCCGTGGATAAAGATGAGCTGCTCGAGCATGTCGATCGGGCCATGACGCTCACATCCGCGCCGCTCGCGAATGAGGACTGGAGCAGCGAGATCATCACGCGCAGCCCCGCGATGGAGATCTGCCTCAATCAGGCACGCATGGTCGCAACGACCGATACGCGCGTGCTGATCACGGGCGAGTCGGGCACCGGCAAGGAGCTGCTCTCGCGCGCGAT
>DATCZB010000052.1:0-2319 GCA_036526155.1 Gammaproteobacteria bacterium | reverse complement strand
TCAGCGAACAGCTGCGTCGCGGACTGTTCTGGTTCTTTGAAGGCTTGACTCGTTACGACTACTCGCGATGCGCCGAGGCGATGCACTCGATGTCAACTATGCGTCTGCCGGAACCGGAGTACGCTGCGTTCCAGATTGCGTTCTTCGAGCTCTATGACGGGTTCGAAGGCGCGACGGTGTCCGAAGCCAGTCTGACCACAAAAATGATGCAAACGATCAAGCTGGCCGTCCGCTCGGGCATGTCGTTCGACAATGGCATGTTCAGCATTATCCGCAGCCTCATGTACCTGGACGGGATGGTCCTGCGCTGTAACCCGCAAGCGAATCTGATTCGCGACATGCGCGAACCGGTCGAGGAGATGCTCGAGCGTTTTCCCGGTCTGCGCGGCGATTCGGAGCAAGGCGAAGTGATAGAGTCCTTGACCCCGCTCGCAGTTTGATCCGGGGATGGCCCGGAAATAGAATCCGTGGCCAAGACAACAATAACGGAGCGGTGCCCATGCGCCTGTCGCACGTCTTGTCCTCGAGCCTTGTGCTTGTTTTTGCCGCGGCGGCTCTCGGCCAGCCGAATGACGATTTCGAGCCCGTCACGAAGGCGATGCTCGAGAACCCGGATCCGGCCGACTGGCTCATGTACAGCCGTACCTACGACGCCCATCGCTTCAGCCCGCTGGATCAGATCAACCGTGACACGGTTGCACGCCTCGAGCGTGCCTGGTCGAAGCCGCTGCCCTCGGGCCTCACCGAGATCGTTCCGATCGTCTACGACGGCGTCATGTACCTTACGGTGCCCGCCGGGCGCGGAGAGGGTGGCGGCGTCATGGCGCTCGACGCAACCACCGGCGAGACGCTCTGGCATTACCGGACGGACGAGCCGATGTCGACGCGCGCGAAGTCTATCTCGATCTACGACGACATGATCTTTCATTCGGCGCCGGCGAGACGAGACGAGCTCGAACCCGTCGTCGCGCTCGATGCCAGGACCGGGGAAGTCGTCTGGCAGACGCCGGTCACCGAGGAGAATCATACGGCCGGAACGATAGTCGTCGATGGCAAGGTCATATCGGGCCGCACCTGTAATTCGGCGCGTGAGAACTGCTACATCGTCGCTCATGATGCGGCAACGGGAGAGGAAGTCTGGCGCTTCTATACCGCCCCCGGAGCCGGAGAGCCGGGCGACGAGTCCTGGGGCGGCACGCCGCCGAGTGAGCGGCGCGCCTCGACCTGGGGTCTGCCCGGGAACTATGACCCCGAACTGAACCTCGTTTACTGGGGCATTTCCAATCCGATGCCGAACACGCGCGCGGACCGTCACGGCGGAGACCCGACAGCGATTCCGGACCATGCGCCGGCCGATCTCTACAGCAACTCGACCGTGGCGCTCGACGCGGATACGGGCGAGCTCGTCTGGTATTACCAGCACCTGCCCGGCGACGACTGGGACATGGACATCAATCACGAGAAGATGTTGTTGACGACCGTGGTCGACCCCGATCCGGCGGCCGTCAAGTGGATCAATCCCAACATCCCGCGGGGTGCGGCGCGAGATGTCGTCGTCACGTCGGGCGAGGGTGGCGGCGTTTGGGTCAATGACGCCGCGACGGGCGAGTTTATCTGGGCCATGCCGTTCCCTTACGACACGCCGCATTTCATTCTGTCCGACATCGACGTCGAGACCGGTGTAACGAAGATCAACTGGGACTCGGTGCTGACCGAGCCCGGCGCCAATCGCACGATCTGTTTCTGGAACACGCGTACGTATTGGCCAACGGCCTATCATCCCGAGCTCAACTCACTCTACATACCGTATTACGATTATTGCCTCAGCATGACGCGCTCGACGCCCGATGGCGGCCGTGAAGTGCGCACCGGTGCGCGGCGACCCGGGGCGGATCCCGAGAAGTTTGCCGGGATTGCCAAGATCGACATGACGACCGGAGAAATCGATCGAATCTACGAGGGCCGGGTCGGGGGTAACGGTGCGCTGCTGACGACCGCGGGTGGCCTCCTGTTCTGGGGCGACATCATGCAGGTCTTTCACGCGCTGGATGCCGACACCGGCGAGGAGCTCTGGCGCTCCGAGCCGCTGGGCTCGCCTATCGCCGTGAGCACGATCACCTATGCCGTCGACGGCAAGCAGTACGTCGCCGTCATCAACGGCCGGGTGGGTCTCGGGACGCAACAGATGGCCGATTGGGGCGGAATAGAGCTGCCGGAGGACCGCGGCAACTCGATCAACGTCTTTGCCTTGCCCGACTGACAGCGGCGCGGCCACCGATATCGGCGCCATCGCTTTCGGTGCCGTCCGGGCGCCATGCT
>DATCZB010000051.1:0-4821 GCA_036526155.1 Gammaproteobacteria bacterium | reverse complement strand
CGACGAGCACGCAGCGCTCGACGTCGCGCGGTTATTGCTCGAAGCCGGCGCGGACCCGAACATTCGGCTCAAGCGGCGCCCGCCGTATCGCAACGTGCCGCAGGATCGCGGCGGCGACCGGATCCTGGCCCAGGGTGCCACGCCGCTGCTGCGCGCGTCACGCGCGGGCGACGTGCGGTTCGTCGAGCTGCTGCTCGAGCACGGCGCGCTGGTTAATCTGCCGAGCAAGGAAGGCGTCACCCCGCTCATGGCGGCGGCTGGCGTCGAATTCGGCCAGCGCGTCACGCGCGGCCGCAATCGAACCGAGGCCCAGGTCTACGAGACGGTCGAGCGGCTGCTCGCAGCGGGCGCCGACGTCAATGCGCAGATGATCGTGGAACCCAATCGTCAGACGTTCATCAACGGCAGCGCACTCGCTCAGGGCACGAGCTATGCGAGACGTGGCCGGCAGGTACCGAGCCCGTTCGCCCTGCCGCATCATACGGCGCTGCACGGTGCGGCCATGAAAGGCTACAACTCCGTCGTCGAGCTGCTCGTCGAGCATGGCGCCGACCTCGCGGTTGCCGATGCAACCGGCGCGTTACCGATCGACGTGGCCATGGGAGAGTATGAGGAAGACTTCGTTTCCAACCAGGCCGAACCCCTGCTCGACACAGCGAGCCTGATCGGCAAGCTGATGACCGATCGCGGGCTCGCTATCCCGTCATCCGAATAGTCCGACCCGAGACCGTCCTGCGCTCTCGGACCCAGGAAGGAGAACCCCTCATGAGATTCGGAACAATCGCGTCCCTGCTTGTCGTATCGATAGCCGGCGTGGGAACCGCGTCAGCGCAGCCAGGCGAGACAGGGGCACCCGCGCCGACGCCCGAGTGGCAGCAGGTGCGCGACGTGCCGCACGGCGAAGTACAGGAACTGAATTACCGGTCCGACTCTCTCGGCAAGGACAGAGAGGCCATCGTCTATCTGCCCCCGGGCTACGAGCAGAGCTCACAGCGCTATCCCGTGCTCTACCTCCTGCACGGCGCCGGCGGCGACGAGACCACCTGGACCGAGCGCCAGCAGGCCCACGTCATCCTCGATAACCTGATCGCAGACGGCGATCTCGAACCGCTCGTCGTCGTCATGCCTTACGGTTACACCTCACGGCTTGCCGACGGTGAACGTCGCCGCGGTGCCGAGAGTTACAAGCAGGATATGGAAGAGTTCGCCGTCGATTTCTTCAGCGATCTCGTGCCGATGGTCGAGTCGCGCTATCGCGTCATCGCCGACCGTGAGCACCGGGCCATCGCAGGTCTGTCGATGGGCGGCGGTCAATCGTTCGCCATCGGCCTGACCCACCCCGACTACTTCAGTGCGGTCGCGGGCTTCAGCTCGGCCATGCAGATTGCCAACAGCACGGACTGGGGCGGCATCGACATGGGTGCGACGCTCGCGGCTAACGTCGATACGATCAACGAGCTCGACCTGCTCTGGGTCGGCTGCGGCACCGAGGATGTGCTGTTCAACGCCAACAGGTCCTTTTCCGAGCAACTGACCGAAGCCGGCGTCGAGCACACCCTGCGCGTCACGCTCGGCGCACACACGGCGCCGGTCTGGAGCCGCTATCTGCACGAGATCGCGCCGCAGCTTTTCTAGTCCGGCAAGACTTTCCGCAAAAAGGTATCGATGTCGGCAGCAACGCGGCGCGACTGCCGGTTGATTTCGAACAGCTGACCGCGGACGGTCTCAGTGAAACCGACGAAGTACAGTCCCGGCACAGCTGCCATCACATCGAGCGGATCGACAGGCCGACCCGCGGCATCGATGGGGGCCGACCTGCCCAGCAGTTTCCCGAGACCGGTTCGATAACCGGTTGCCATGATGACCGCGTCGACCTCTTCGCGCCTGCCGTCAGAGTAGATGACCTCGTTCATGTCGAAGCCTGCCGTGGCGGGGCGCGGGTCGATCCGACCGAGTTTCAGCTGCTTCAGGAATCCCGTATCGATCACTGCCGGACGTTGCTCGGTGAACGGCCCCCAGGTCGCGGGCTGCAGACCGTACCGGGTCAGGTCGCCCAGACTCAGCCGGCGCAGCGCGCCGCTGACGCGGTCGACGATGCGCGGAAGACCGACAGGACTCAGCGCAATGCCGAAAAGCTGCACCGGCACGAAGCCGAACATTTCGCGCGAGACGATCGGCGGCGGCGTCCGAATCGAAACGCAAACCGATCCCGCGCCGTGCGCTGCCAGATCCGCTGCGATCTCCGCGCCGCTATTGCCGAGCCCGACGACGAGCACGCGCTTTCCCAGGTAGGGCGCCGCATCGTGATATGCCGCGGCATGCAAGAGCGTGCCCGTGAATTGATCGCTACCGGTGACTGCAGGCACCAGCGGCTCGGCATAAAGCCCCGTCGCGACGACAACGGCTCTCGCACACTGCGCTCCGGAGCTGGATACGACCTCCCAGCCACCACCCGCGCGGCTCGCTGGCTGCACGGATTGAACGTCCTGGCCGAGCACCACGTCGAGACCCAGCCTGGCTGCATAGCCCCTGAGGTATGCGGCGTACGCATCCTTGCTCAGGTACTGCGGCCGATCGGCGGGGATCGGGTAATGCGCGAGCCCCGAGAAACGCCGAATCGTGTGCAGGTGCAGTGCGGCGTAGCGCCTCGCCCAACTGCCGCCGATCGTAGTATCACGATCGATCAAGCGCGCAGTGATTCCACGCCTGCCGAGCGCTGCGGCCGTCGACAGGCCGGCCGCGCCCGCCCCGACGATCAGGACATCGACATTATCCGGCATAAACAGAGCCGAGCACGTAAAGGTAAGAAGCCAGCACGAAATGAAACACGATCGGTATCGTGCCGCCGAACCACCGCTGGTCCGGTTGCCGGGACATCCTGACGACGTAGCGGATGGCCATCGCCAGCGCATAGACTCCACTGAAGACGATCAGGAACCGGCCGAAGCCGGGCACATCGGCCGTCGCGATTCCGGTACCGCGCGTGAACTCGATATCGATCCAGACCATGACGACGATGAAAACGATCTGAATCGGCAGCAACAGCCGATACGGAATCAGGTTCCACTGAGCCATCGGCGGTAGCCAGCTGCGGGGCTCGAGCGCCACGAGCACCTGGCCGCCAACCCGGAAGACGAAGAGCACGGTGAACAACCAGAGCGCGAAGGCAACGACAGCGCTCGCACGATTCCCGTTCGAGTACGCGGTCAATGCGGCAAGCATCGCCGCCGTCGTGATCAGCGTTGCGATCAGGGCCATCCTGGTGAACGCCGGCGTCGTCTCGCGCGCCGCACGGCCCGGTTCAGATTGGTTCATGCCTGGCCCGCGCACCCTTTCAGTTGCACATCATCATCGAGCTCTTCGGCGAACATCGCTCGATAATGCCGATACCAGTCGCTCTGCAGGCGCTCGTCCGGATCATAAGTGCGCTTGAGCCTGAGAAACTCGACCAGCCTGGGGTGGCACGCTTCGACGTGTGCGCGCGCGGCCCAGCGATGATAGGTCAGGAAATAGCTGCCTCCGCGCGCGACCGCCAGATCGATCAGACGACGAAAGGCGGCCGCCGTGTGCTCGATTCCCGCTGGCGAGTGGTCCGCGTGCAGATTGAATATGATGCAGGCCCACGGCTCCCGGGCCCAGGTCAGGAACACCTCATCGTCGCGCTCGATCAGCCGCACGGTTCCGTAGATGACATTGACGCCATGGGCGCGAAAGTCCTTGCTCGCAGCGGCCATGAAATCCGCCAGCCGATCCCGCGGGACGTAGAGCTCCGAGATCATCTCGCTACCCGGATGCGACGCATCGAGAGCCTCGTCGACGCGCCTGTGGTAGCCGTCTTCGTACTCGGACAGCTGATGCAGATCGGAGTAATAAAGCTGCCCCGAAGTCTTCAGATAGTGCTGACTATAGAGCTCGAACGCCAGCCGCTTATCTGCATGCGCGAGCAGGATCAGCTTTCGCCAGTCCTCGCTCGACAGCATTGCCTGAGTCGCAGGCGGACCATTCGCCCTTTCGACGGGCCGATAGCAGGAGAATATGCCCCTGAACAGAAAGTCTTCGGACGAGGAGTCCGTAGCAAACTGGAAATCACCGTATTCGAAGCCGTCTGCGATCCGCTCGCCGAATCGGGTCATTGCATTGTCGATCGTTTCGAGCTCGACGATGCGCTCGAGCAGACGTCGCCGCACGAGACGGATTCTGGCCGACACGATGCAACCGAAAAGTCCGTAGCCGCCTGTCGCGAGTCGAAACAACCCGGCATTCTCATCGCGGCTGCATCGGATCATCTGTCCTGACGCATCGACGAGCATGAACGACTCGATATCGGCGACGAATGGCTTCATCTTGAGCCCGCGACCGTGAATATTGGCCGCGATCGATCCGCCAATCGTGAGCCGATCGGCCCCGGTCTGTTTTTGCGCAATCGCCCAGGGCCGGCCAGCCGATCGCTGGGCGGCATTCAGGTGCGCAATGAGTTCCGGCCACTGTATCCCGGCCTCGACATCGACAATGCCGCGTTCGCTGTCGAGGCTCAACACGCGATTCATGCCCCGCGTGTCGAGCACGACACCGTCACGGCAAAACTGCTGCCCGCCCATGGCGTGGTGGCCGCCGGCAAAAGCGACGGGCTGCCCGCGGGCGGCGGCCCGAACAAGCTCGGACCGAACCGCAGACGGCGTGTCGACTCGGACGACCGAGGCGGCCTCCGACTCGTTGAGTCCTGAGTGGATGTCGTTGAGTACGACTCGCCCGCCCGCGCTCATCAGGCTCATCTCGGCTTCCGGCGGAGACCGCCCACAGCTCGACTCAGCTCGATCGCCT
>DATCZB010000050.1:0-6140 GCA_036526155.1 Gammaproteobacteria bacterium | reverse complement strand
CGTGGCGCAACCTGGCGGGCCGCCTCCTGAAATCGGGTCACCGCGCCGCGGTGGTTCTCTTGTTGCTCTTGGACCTCCGAGAGCTGACGACCAATCGCTGCTAGCTCCGGTGCTGGGTCGCCGGCCAGCCACACGACTTGACCTGCAAGCAGCGCTTCGCCATCCTCCACCAAGCGCCCAAGCCGGCGTCGTTCCGTCCGTGCGCTCTCGATCTGAGCATCCAGCGCATCAGCCTCAGCACGCAGCTCGGCCACACGCTTTTCGCGCGCTTTCCGGCCGAGGCGAGGACGAGTCGGGATCCGCGTGACGCGGATGGCCCGCTGCTCCGGGACGACGACATCGGTCAGTCCCTCCCTCTCGCGGGCCGCGCCCGTACCAAGTCGTTCAGCGTCCTCGTCGCGGCTTACGAGCCATACGTCGGAAAGCGAGTCAGGGCGGCCATGGGCCTGCCTGGCGGCTGTTGCTGGGTCGTCCACGACAAGCGCCTGCACCAGGGGCCCCAGCCGCGCCTCCAGCACTGCGGCATCTTCGACAGACGCGTCCTCAAATGCACCGGCCAGGAGTTCCGCACCCAGGGCGTCCTTGAGTCGCAGCAGCTCCGGATCGAACGGCCCACCGGCGGCCAGGAGCTCCCGCGCCGCCGATTGGAGACTCTCCCGTCTCTCGACAAGCTCGGATTCGCTCGCCTTAACCCGGGTGAGCTGCTGCACCACAATCTCGCGCGCGGCCTGAAGCTCCAGTAGCGAAGTCAGCGGACACCCGAGTTCGTCCGCCAGATGCTGGGCGCGCGTCGCGAGGTCGCGCCACATCGGCTCGCGATCACCAAGCTCCTTTTGCCGCGCGCGCGCAGCGTCCAGCGTTCGCTGACAGTCAGTCAGGTCCGCCTGGGCCTCGCGGGCTTGGTCGAGCAACTGCTCACGCTCCAGCTCCGCCTGTTCGAGATGCTCGGTGATCTCGATGCGGGCAGATCGCTGCCCCGAAAGGGAAAGGCCCAATTTTCCCGCCTGTTCCCTGGCCTCGGCCTGGCGGCTGGCGAGCTTGCGGGCCTCGGCAAGTGCGGCGGCGATCGTGCTCCGGCGCGCGGCCAGTGCCTCCAGATCCCGATAGCGGCGAAGTTGTTGCAGAGCGACCCCATGGGCGGCGCCCGCTTCGGCCGGCCCATCTGCCATCAGTTCGAGTGCCTCGAGCGCGGCTCGGTGCTCTCGCCTGTGCTCATCGGCATCAGCGAGCCGCTGCCTCGCGTCCCGCCGAGAGCGATCCACCTGATCGAGCTGAGCCCTGCTCTCCGCCACTCGGCCAGCGATTGCTCCTATGGCGAGTTCGTCTTCTTCGAGTAGCCGCTCTGCCTCGCCCTTGCGACGGAGCACCTGCCTGTAGGCACCGGCGCGGCGGTGGAGTTCGTCGAGTCCGCGCTGTAGATCTGCGAGGCCCGCGCCGGCGCGCTTGTGATCGTCGCGACAGCGGTGCAGCGTTGCCCGGCAATGGTTTCTGTTCTCTTCTCGCGCCTTGCGTTGACCCT
This sequence comes from Gammaproteobacteria bacterium, assembly GCA_036526155.1. GTDB lineage: Bacteria > Pseudomonadota > Gammaproteobacteria > Steroidobacterales > Rariloculaceae > DATCZB01. The sequence continues at coordinate 4,621 of DATCZB010000050.1, read as the reverse complement.
CGGCAATCCGTGTATCAGCTTCGGCCGAAGACAGCTCTTCGCTGCGGCGCGCGACTTCCCCGGCCGCCTGCAGAGCCTGCTGAAGTCGCCGGAGCCATTCCTCGGCAGCGTTGATCTCCGCCGCGAGAGCTTCCTGGCGAGCTCCCTTCTTGCCGAGTTGATCGCGAACGCGGGCGAGCTGATCCTCGGCCTCTGCAAGTCGCTCTTGTGCTTTGCGTCGTGCTTCCTCGGCTTCGGCCAAGCGGCGCCGCAGTTCATCGGCGCGCTCGCGGGTCGCGAGGAAGGCCGCGGCAAACATGGTCTGCCCGGCCTCGAAAACCCCGCCGATCTCACGTTCGAGCCGCTGCGCCTCCTGGACCTCGGTGCGCGTGCGTCTGCATGCATCAAGGTTGGCCTTCATGCGCTGCAGGGTGTCGGCCAGCCCGGTCTCTTCCTTCAACAAGAACGACCGCAACTCCGATGTCAGCGCCCGCGAGATACCGCCCGTCATGCTGGTACGCAGCATCTCGTTGAGCTTATTGCGCTCTTCGTCCGTTGCCAGACGCAGCGGCGTCACACCGTGATCGAAAAGCGCGGCAAAGTAGTCGCGCGCGGTGCCGAAGACCTGCAAGCGCCCACCGAAGCGCGCGGCGTTCTCGCGCAGCTCATTGAGCTCGGGAACAACTTCGTGGTCCCCCTGAGAGAGCAAGAGCACGTCTTGCAGACGAACATCCACGTCGAGACCCGAGATGATGAAAGGCGTCGGCTCGACGGATGGCTCGCCCTTCCGTTCAAGGTGCACGCCGGCAATGAGGCGCTGACCCGATGCGAGGGCGAATTCGATCGCTGAGTAGGCAGGCCGGCCAGGCTCACCCAGGCGTCCCCAGATGCCTTTGTCACCGCCCGTCGCGCCCGTCTCTCCAAGATTCGTGAAACGCAGCCGGGACATGTCCGGGAGGAGCACGACGTAGGCGGCAATCATCACCGTTGTCTTGCCGGCGCCATTGGCCCCCTCGAGGGCTGTCACATGCCGGTCGACGAGATAGCGCTCGTAGAAGACGCCCTTCCAGTTGACGAGCACGAGGGTCTGGGCGCGAGTACGGCTCATCCGCCTGCCTCCTCCTCGTCGTCCTCGGCGCTATGACCGTCGCTGCCGTCGTTCTCGTCCTCTTCGTCAGAGTCGTCTTTCTCGACGGCTTCGCCGAGGGTGATCTCACCGCTACGGACTAGCCGTTCCAGCGCGGCTTGTCGGTCGCTCAGGTCACGGACCGGCTCGGCGAATCGCATCAATGCGGGGCGTAGGCGCAGCATCGCGTCGTCGACCGAATCGATGAACCCGAGGTCCGTCAGGCGCCGAAGGGCCTCGGCGACCTTGGTGCGGACGGTCTCGGCGGCGATCCGTTCGTCGAACTTCCTGCGCCGTGGATTGAGGGTACGGACCAGCGTCTCCGTCCCCAATAACCCCGAGAGCCTCTGCAGAAGCGTCTCGCGCTGGACCATGCCCCCGTGCTGCAGGGTGGCGGGATCCAGGTACATCAGCGCGAGGGTCTGGCCGACGAGCATCTCACCAGCCGTCAATTGGCGACGGCCCAGCCGATCTCCCGAGGGTAGGAGGTAGAAGTACCCGTCCGCCCGCTGCATCAGCTCACAGCCGAACCGCCGATAGAAAGGCTCGAGGTGGTCGAGGGCATCGACGAGATAGTCATAGGCGGTGCCGTCGTCGCGTCCGACATGCCGACCGCGACGAAGGGCCAGGTCGACCTCGGGAAAGTGCTCGTCGCTGATGGCCTCTTCGAGGGACTGAAAGCTGGAGTTGGTCACCGTCGATCTCCCTCTCTCGGCAGCTCCCAGTCCTCCACTTCCAGGCGTGGCGCAACGGTACGCCACGGACGCTCAATCGCGCTGCGTGTCCGGGTGATGCGCGCGAGCACGTCGGCCACACGGCCTGTGACGGCGTAACGAAGATCAGCGGGAAACTGCGGTAACACCCACTCGGTCACCTCGGCCAGGGATCGAGCGCCTGCGGCCAGCGCGTCTTCCACCAATGTCTCGATGTTCAGGCCGGCATCTTCCGGATCGACAAGATCAGGCGAGCCCTCCCGGTCCGTACGTGGTCTCATGACAGCTGGCCGCTCAACTCGTGATTCGAGGGGACGGAGCAGCCGGATTGACGGTGCCGCCGCCACGAGCAAGTGGAACGGTGTCGACGGCCAGTTCGCGACCTCGTCGCGCAGCCGCTGACTCAACGCTCGGTCGGGGTCGAGGCGTACGACATCGCGAAGATAGCGATGAACGTATTGGTAATACTCCGACCACGCGCGCTGCCGGGCGCCGCCCCAGGCCGCTATGCGATCGACGTGCTCGATGACGCGTTGCACCGCCTCTTCGGGTTCGGCCTGCTCCGCCTCGGAAGCCAAGGCCTGGATCTCTTGCAGCAGCGCGACGAAGTGATGGGTGTCGCGGAGCAGGACCTCGTTGAGTTCCCGCAGCGTATTGGTAGTCGTGTCGAGCAGCGACTGGCATCGATCGACGGCGCCGAACCAATCCACCTGCAGGAGTTTGGCGATCTCTGCCTGCACCTCTTCCTGTTGTGAATCGAGTCCCCGCTGCCGGCGCTCAATGCCGCCAACGAGATCTCCAACGGTTATCCGCAGGGGAGCCACCACATGCTCCCGCCAGGCGTCCTCGGTTTCAGCACGCCTGGCTGCCGCGAGGATCTCGGCAAGCTGGGCCCGAAGGGTGCCCGTGAGCAGAGTCAAGCTCTCGCGGGTGAGTGCTTCATCGGCGAGGAAGTACTCGACGACTGCGGCCGCCAGTCGCGTCAGCGTGTACTCACCCGATCGAACGATGCCCGCGCCATCCACTCGGGCCAGCATGCGCTGGTCGCGGAGTCGTTGTATGGCGTGGGTCGCTCGCTTGCGTGGACGCTCCGCACCCGGATCTACCACGTCGCATACCTGCTCGAACATGTCGATCAGCACGTCTTCTTCGAACGACGCGAGCGACGCCCGGTCGGCCCGCAGGTACAGGCCGGCAAGAAAACACAGGTCGAGCGTTTTCAGATCGAGATTGATCTGGTCTCGTGCGAGTGCAGCAATGAGGCGGCTCGGATCCGATGGCATCAATCGCTCCTGCCGAGTTTCGCTGCAGCGATCGCGTGCGGCATGATGAATCCGGCAACACCTTCGATCACCTCAGGTAGGCTGCCGGGACGAAGCGCCACGTTGTCCAGAAAAGCGTCCCACTGACGCTGCTTCTGCTCATCCTCGGCGAAGGCCGGAGTAAGGGCATCCGGTAGGTTGACCGGGACCTCGGTCTCGCGCCGTTCGAAGGTCGCGGCGATTGCACGTGCCAGCCGGTCGTCGTCGAACGGAAACGACTGGCTGAGGAGCCAAATGTCATAGAAGTCCTTCATCCGGCTGTTCGCGCGCCCAAGCGCCACCATGGCCTGGAATTTCTCGGCAATCACCGTTTCGCGGGCGTACGCGCGCAGGCGAGGTGCGGGAAGGTCCAGCATGCACGGGTAGTCGATGACCTCGGCACCCGGCTCCAACGCGTCTCCGAATGCGACGTCGACTGTTACAGCGATACGGGCACCGCTGATCGACGCGGTCGTGCGCAGCCGCAGTCCACCGTACTCGAGCTCCTCCCGGATCTGGTCGACACGTACCGCGTTCGAATCGAATTCGACGCCATCCTCGACGTCTATCGCAAGAATCTCCTGGAATGCTGCGACCATCGCCTCCGGGCTTGGATCGCCGAATCCCAACAGGTCGAGATCACGAGTAGCCCGGTGTGGATCCGTAAACCAGCTCGTCAGCAGCATCGCGCCCTTGAGCACGAATCGGTCCGAGAAGGCCGACGTGCTGAGACGGTAAAGCAGGCGTTCCAACGCATAGCGGGTGAGTATCAGCTCGAAACTCTGTCCCGTTTCCCGGGAGAGATTCTGCAGACGCGCCCGAACGGAGGCGCCGACGTTTCTGATCTCCCTAGGCATTGGCGGTAAGGGCCTCGAGATACGGCCGCACGACTGTAGACACCCCGCCCTTCTCGGCTTGACGAGCAATTTCCGCCGGAGTCGCCTTGCGTTGCCTCAGCGCCTCCTGGAGCCCCTCGATCGCGACGGACAGGCCCACTTTCCCGCGATGTCGGAAGCAATCTGCCACCGTCTTGGCCACGCCAAAGACTTTCACCGACACGCCTTCGATCACGTGCGTCTCGATGCCCTCCCTCAGCAGGGTGTCTGTGAAACGCACAATACGGATGCCCGTACCGCTGCGCTGCGGCGCCCATTTCTTGGGTCCAATCGCCATCCAGACTTTCGGAGGTAGCTGGTCGGTCAGGCCATGGAATGCCAGAGCCGAGACGAGACAAACGATGCCCTTGGGCACCCGCTTCGTCGCCTCCGCCAGGCTGTGATTGGGGTCCAGGTCGGCATCGGGCAGCTGATAGACGCCCCGCGACAGGCGGATGACTTCGCCGGCCCGCTCCATACGACTCATTGTCGCCGCGGTCACGCCGGCCTCGCGCAGCTCGAGCAGGCGCATGATCCCCTGCTTCTTCAGCAGGGTTTGGGCGAGCTCACGCTGCGTTCGGGGCTTTGCCATTGATACAAATACTCGATGTGTAGACCCTAGATACC
>DATCZB010000049.1:0-17891 GCA_036526155.1 Gammaproteobacteria bacterium | reverse complement strand
GCCGCCGGCATCTTGCGCGATGCTCCAACCGGAAAAGCCAACCTGGGCAAGAAAGAACAAGACAACACTCTGCGCGCTGCACAAACACCGAGTTCTGGGATGGCGCTTCACGATTCAGGTCTGCTCTCAGCGAAAAACCGGAATGGGTCATCTTGTTGGTTCCGGAGAATACCACCTGGAAGCCCGGCGCAGGGCGGCAATCCGAGTTGGCGGGCAGTCGATTGTTACCTCGACTTCTCCGCTTTCTCTGCGCAGCCGACGCATAGTCTTGCGACCGGTTCGAACTCGAGCCGCTTCGGAGCAATGGGCTCATCGCAGGACTGACAATAGCCGTAATCGCCGCTGTCGATTCTGGCGAGTGCCGCAGCGATATTCCGCAGCAACTCCTCACGCCGGCGACCGGACTCCTTTGCCATGGCCTGAGCCTGTAATGCATCCATACGTGACAGCCGGCCCACGCGGGTCTGGTCCAGTTCCACGACCTGCGACGACTGCTCGCCTGTAGCTGTCAGCGACTCGAGTTCTCGACGCAGGGCCAGCAGCCGTTCGCGGGCTGAGTCGAGATCGAGTTCCTCCGGTCGTGCCATGGCTTGTTTCGACTGCAGCATGTTGCGGCGATTCGATCATGGTATGCCAATTCGTCGTGATGCAGGCGAGACGACCACAACGGTGCATGACCGAATAACATCCGACCATCAAGCGCCGGATGGTTCGTTACACTTACAGCCATGACCTATCGACCCGGAAGCTTGCCGGTGATCGGGCTTGCTGATCTTGAGAACGGTAATCGCTCGCTTGCCGACCTCGATGCTGCCTGCCGTCGGTGGGGCTTCTTCCAGGTAGTCGATCATGGAATCGAAGAGCCTCTGATCGCGCGGGTTATTGAGCAGATGGACGTGTTTTTTGCGCTGCCACGCGCCGAGAAGACGCAGATTCTCAGAACGCGCTCGAACGTCTGGGGCTACTACGACAGGGAGCTGACGAAGAACACGCGCGACTGGAAGGAGATCTTCGACGTCGGTCACGAGCAGTCAGAAGGTCCCGTCGCTGGCGCCGTGCCGCAATGGCCGGCTCAGTTACCCGATTTCGAGGAGACGATGACCGGGTACGCCGTCGCCTGTCGTGAGGTCTCGAATCGTTTGCTCGCGGCACTGGAGATCAATCTCGATGTCGCCCCCGGCGATTTGCTGTCTGCGTTCGGCGCGGACGACTCGAGCTTTCTGCGCCTGAACTACTACCCGCTATGCGCTGAGCCGGCGCCGGCAGATGCGGCAACGACGCCTGAGTCGGGCCATCTCGGCATCAATCACCACACCGATGCCGGCGCGCTGACGGTGCTGGTCCAGAACGAGCAGCCGGGTCTGCAGGTTTACGTCGATGGAGTCTGGAAGCTCGTCGAGCCCCGACCGGGCGCGCTCATCGTCAATATCGGCGACATTGTGCAGGTCTGGTCGAATGACCGCTACCGGGCCCCGTTGCACCGGGTTCTCGCCAGCAGCGACCATGTGCGCTACAGCGCCGCGTTCTTCTTGAATCCCTACTATGAGACCAATTACGCGCCGCTGCCTTCGACCTGCGACGCCGATTCACCGGCCCTTTACCGGCACATCAATTGGGGAGACTTCCGCGCCCGCCGCGCCGATGGCGACTACGCCGACTACGGCCAGGAAGTGCAGATCTCGGATTTCAGGCGAACGTAAATTTCGCCTTTTAATCGTCGCGCGAAGTGACCTCGATCAGATGGTAGCCAAACTGCGTTTGCACGGGCCCCTGTACGCTGCCGACCTCGGCGCTGAATACGACCTTGTCGAATTCGGGGACCATCATGCCCGGCCCGAAGCTTCCGAGATCGCCGCCTTGTTTTCCTGACGGGCAGGTCGAGTGCTGGCGGGCGATATCGCCGAAATCTGCGCCGGCGTCGATCTCGGATTTCAACGCCTGACAGTTTTCTTCGCTGTCAACGAGAATGTGGCGTGCAGTCGCTTTTGACATCAGTACTTCCTTATTGCGTTAGTTCTTCACTCAGAGCCCACAGCCGGTCTCTGGCGGCTGCTTCATAGGCTTGCTCATTGGCTCGGGCTTCATCCATCTGATTGAAGTAAAGACCGGTCCGGCCAGCAAGGGCTGTGCCTACGGCCAGTTGCATCACCGCGTCGGCACCTTCTTCAACGGTTGCCATGGGCTGCATGCCGCTGTTCATGATCATCGGCGTATTCATCGACGTCGCAGGGTGCAGGCTGTTGCTCATGATCCTGTCGGCATCCAGCTGCTCCGCCAGGGAATTGCTGAACAGGATCATGGCCAGCTTTGACTGGGCGTACGCTGCAAACATGCTGTAGTTCTCGGTCAGCATCACAGTGTCGAAATCGACCGGCTGCTGGGCGATGGACGACACGTGCACAATCCGGGAAGGAGCGCCGTCTTCCAGCAGGGGTAACAGTCCGCGGGTTAGCACGAAATGCGCCAGGTAGTTGACCGCAAAGGTCAGCTCGTAACCATCCGCGCTTTCGCGGGGGCCATCGTCACCGGTACCGAGTATCCCGGCATTGTTGATTAGCAGACTCAGTGAATCATGATCGGCACTGACGCGATCAGCCAGGGCACGCACTTCCTCGAGTGAGCCCAGATCTGCCTGGTAGAAAATCGCACTTCCGGGACCGGCCTCGTTGATGGCAGCGACGACTTCCCGTCCGCGCTCGGCGTTTCTGCCGTGAACCAGGACCTCGGCACCCATGGCCCCCAGTCGCATCGCGACTTCCCTGCCCAGACCACTCGTCGAACCCGTAACCAGCGCTGTCTTGCCCGCCATCGAAATGGTCTCCTGAGCAACGGCTGTCAGGCTTGTGCCCGAAATAATTAGCACCACTGAGACAAGGTATTTGGTCAATCGCTTGAGCATTCAATTCGCCTGATTTGTCTTGAATGGTGGGCCCGGTAGGACTCGAACCTACGACCAAGGGATTATGAGTCCCCTGCTCTAACCAACTGAGCTACAGGCCCCTGCACAAAAAGGGGTCAGACCCCTTTTTAGTCTTCGATGAGGAAGCTGCGCAGCTGGTCGGATCGCGACGGGTGCCGGAGCTTGCGCAACGCCTTGGCTTCGATCTGACGAATGCGCTCCCGCGTGACGTCGAACTGCTTGCCGACCTCCTCGAGAGTGTGGTCGGTATTCATATCGATGCCGAAGCGCATCCGGAGCACCTTTGCCTCACGCGGCGTAAGGCCCGCGAGCACGGCATGCGTGGTTTCCTTCAGTCCTTCGTCCGTTGCCGTATCGATCGGCGAGGCAACGGTGATGTCCTCGATGAAATCGCCGAGATGTGAATCCTCGTCGTCGCCGATGGGCGTCTCCATCGAGATCGGCTCCTTGGCGATCTTGAGCACCTTGCGAACCTTGTCCTCGGGCATCTCCATGCGGATCGCGAGCTCGTCCGGCGTCGGCTCCCGGCCCATCTCCTGCAGCATCTGCCGCGAGATTCGGTTGAGCTTGTTGATTGTCTCGATCATGTGGACCGGAATACGAATCGTGCGCGCCTGGTCGGCGATCGAACGCGTAATGGCCTGACGAATCCACCAGGTTGCGTAGGTCGAGAACTTGTAGCCGCGACGGTATTCGAACTTGTCCACGGCTTTCATCAGGCCGATGTTGCCTTCCTGGATCAGATCGAGGAACTGCAGGCCGCGGTTGGTGTACTTCTTCGCGATCGAAATCACGAGGCGCAGGTTGGCCTCGACCATTTCCTTCTTGGCTCGCCGCGCCTGGGCCTCGCCGAGCGAAATCTCGCGATTGATCTCCTTGATGCCAGCGATACTCAGGCCGGTGATATCCTCGAGCTTCTGCAGCCGCTTCTGCGCGCGCAGGATGTCGTCCTTGAGCTTCGACAGCTGCGAGGAGTGCTTGCGCTTGGCGCGGATATGCTTGTTGACCCAGTTCGTGTTGGTCTCGTTCTTCGGGAAGCTCGCGATGAAATCCTTGCGCGGCATCCCCGCGTCGCGGACGCAGATCGCCATCACCGTCCGTTCCTGCGAGCGAATGCCGTTGATCGTGTCGCGCAGCTGCAGCACGAGCTGTTCGAAGATCTTCGGCGACAGCTTGAGCTCCATGAACTCCGTCGTCAGTGAAGTCAGCGCTCTCTCGGCATTGGGCGACTTCGGGCCGTCGTTTTCGATCGCGTCGGTGTAGCGCTTCGCGAGCCGCTTGATCTTCTTGACCTTCTTGTCGACCTCGGCCGGATCGGGACCCGTATCGGCCGGGGTGTCATTGTCGTCATCGTCGCTCGACCGGGCCTGAGGATTCGCGATCTCCTCGTTGGGATCGATGAATCCGACGATGAGGTCCTGCAGGCGCGCCTCGCCCTTCGCTACGAGATCGTATTGACCCAGCAGCAGGTCGAATGTTGGCGGAAACTGGGCCAGAGCGGCACGAACCTGATCGAGGCCTTCCTCGATGCGCTTGGCAATTCGGATCTCGCCTTCGCGGGTCAGGAGTTCGACTGTACCCATCTCGCGCATATACATGCGGACGGGATCCGTGGTCCTGCCGAACTCGCTGTCGACGGTGGCCAGCGCCGCCGCAGCCTCGTCGGCCGCTTCGTCGTCCGAGACGGCATCGTCTGACAAGACCTGCGCTTCGGCATCGGCGGCCTTTTCATAGACCGTGATACCCATGTCATTGATCATGTTGACGATATCCTCGATCTGCTCGGGATCGACGATATCGCTGGGGAGGTGGTCGTTGACCTCGCCGTAGGTCAGGTAGCCTTGCTCCTTGCCCTTGGCAATCAGAAGTTTCAGCTGTGATTGGCGCTCGTCTTCACGCGGTGGAGATGGGGCATCCATTTCTACGCGGGTCCTCCTGACAAAGATAACGTACCAGTATAGCGTCTCTTGTTATTCTTGGACCAGACGAGGTCACAAGAATTCCCGCCGGAAATCGCGGAGTTCAGCTGGCCGTCAGGCCGTCGCCGCGCTGTCTCAGCGCCTCGGCCCGGGATTTCCGCTGCTCGCTGGCAATAATGCGCTCGAGGCTATCCCTCAGGACTTGAGGGGCCGCGGCCTGGTCATCCAGCGGTTCCTCGCTGGCGAGCCGTTCGACCCAGCGCCGCTCGGTGTCCGACCGAAACGTCTCGATCAGCTGTCCGGTCGTAATATTCGGGTCGTTTCGGGCAATTTCAAGCAGGCGGCGCAGCAGGTCTGCGCCGGGCGTATCGAGCTCCTCGAGCCCCTCGATGTCATTGGTATTCGCTGCCGCTTCCGGAAAGTGAAGCAGCAGGGTCAGCGCTTTCTGCATCACCGTCTTGCCGCCCATGTTCTCCCCTCTCCTCGGCGCTGGTGTCGGCGCATCCGGCTCGAGCTGCCGCAGCAGGCGATCTTCCTGGATACCCGTTTGCGCGGCGAGCTCACCGACGATGAGCTCGCGATACAGGCCGCTCGGCAGTTTCGCCACGAGCGGCAGCACGCGACCGGCAAGCCGCGCCCGACCGTCGGCGCTGCCGAGATCGAGATCGTGCGCTGCTCGCTCGATGAGAAAAGTCGAGAGCGGTGTCGCCCCGTCGAGGAGCGCCTCGAAAGCTTCCTTCCCCTGGCTACTGACCAGCGAGTCAGGGTCCTCGCCTTCGGGCAACAGGACGAACTCGATCCTCACCTTGCCGCCGCCGAAAGGCAGAATTGCCTCGAGCGCACGCCACGCCGCCTCGCGCCCGGCCCGGTCACCGTCGAAGCAAAAGATCACGCGCTCGGTCAGGCGTGTGAGCTGCCGCATGTTCTCGGCCGTCGCCGCCGTGCCCATGGTTGCGACCGCAGGGCCGAGCTCGTGCTGGACGAGCGCAATCACGTCAATGTATCCCTCGACCACGATGAGCCGCTCGGGCCGACCTGGTTCGCTGCGAGCCTCATAGATTCCGTAAAGCGTGCGGCTCTTGTCGAACAGCGGCGTGTCGGGGGAATTCAGGTACTTCGGCTCGCCCGGTTCGGTCAGGCGGCCGCCGAATCCGATGACGCGGCCGCGTCCGTCGCGGATTGGAAACATGACGCGGTTGCGAAACCGGTCGTAGGTCCGGCCCTTGTCGTTGCGCGCGGCAAGCCCGGCCCGGATCAGCCGCTCCACGGCTTTCTCGTCATTGCCGAGGCGCTCGAGCAGCGCGTTCCACGAGTCGGGAGCGAAGCCGAGGCCGAACCGGCCCGCCGTCGCCCCGTCGATGCCGCGCTGCTTGAGATAAGCAATGACCTCGGGGTTTTCGCGAAGGTTCTGTCGGAAGAACTGATCGGCTTCGCGCAGCACCTCGTACAGGTCCTGGTTCTCGGGGCTCGGCCCGGTGCTCCGCTCGACCGGGATCTCCATATTGTGCATTTCGGCCAGGATCTCGATTGCCTCGAGAAATTCGCGGTTTTCGTAGCGCATGATGAAGTCGATGGCGTTGCCGTAGGCGCCGCAGCCGAAGCACTTATAGAAACCCTTATCGACGCTGACGCTGAACGAGGGCGTCTTCTCGTCGTGAAACGGGCAAAGACCCTTCAGGTTGCTGCCGGCGCGCTTGAGTGTCACGCGCTGCCCGATCAGGTCGGACAGGTCAGTGCGCGCGACCAGCTCGTTGATGAATGACTGCGGGATGCGACGGCTCATACCAAAGGGATCCTCGTGGACCCTCTAGCATAGCAACCCTAACCGGCGCCGAGGACCTCGCGTACGCGGCCGCTGATGGCGCCGAGATCGGCTCGTCCGGCAGCCTCGGCCTTGATGACGCCCATGACCTTGCCCATGTCCTTGATGCTGCTGGCGCCCGTCGTCTCGATCGCACGCTGGATCAAAGCCTCGACTTCAGCCTCCGTCAGGGCCTTTGGCATGTACCGCTCGAAGACGGTGATTTCGGCGGCTTCCTTGGCGGCCAGCTCGTCACGGCCGGCCGACTCGAATTGCTCCTGCGCATCGCGCCCCTGCTTGATCAGCTTGCCGAGCACGCCAATGATGGCGTCGTCGCTGAGCTCACCGCGCTGCTCGATCTCCTGCTTCTTGATCGCCGCGATCGCCATTCTGAGCGCGCTGAGCTCGAGCTTGTTGCCGGCGCGCAGCGCGGCCTTCATGTCCTGGTTGAGGGTTGCGGCGATGGACATCGGTGCGGGACCGACGATGGTTCAGTAGAGGCGCTTGCGTCTGCCGGTAGCGCGCAGATTGCGCTTCATGTGCCGCTTGACGGCTGCGGCCTTCTTGCGCTTTCGCTCCTGAGTCGGCTTCTCGTAGTATTCGCGACGCCTGAGCTCCGTCAGAACACCGGCTTTCTCGCACGAGCGCTTGAAGCGGCGCAGCGCTGCGTCGAAATGCTCACTTTCTCTGACTCGTACGCCTGGCATGAATTATTCTCTACCGATCGCCAAAAAAATTGGCCGGCTGACGCCGGCAACCAGCAATAGTAACGGCCCTAGTGCTAAGGTGTAAAGCATTATGCGGATTCTCGGCATCGAAACGAGCTGTGACGAGACAGGCGTTGCCATTTACGAGTCGGGTCATGGCATCCGGGCCGAGGCGCTCGCGAGCCAGATCGAGTTGCATCGGCCTTTCGGCGGAATCGTGCCGGAGCTGGCATCGCGTGATCATATCGCCAAGCTCTCGGGTTTGGTCGCAGGCGTCCTGGAGGAGGCCGGAATGACCCCCGCGGACCTCGACGGCATTGCCTATACGGCCGGGCCCGGCCTGATCGGCGCTCTGATGGTTGGAGGCGCCTTTGCCGCATCGACGGCTTACGGGCTCGGCATACCCGCGGTGCCGGTCCACCATATGGAGGCGCATCTCCTGATCGGCCTGCTCGAGGCCGAGACACTTGAGTTTCCGTTCGTTGCGCTGCTCGTTTCGGGCGGACACAGCATGCTCGTGGATGTTGCCGGCCTCGGCCGCTACCGACTGCTCGGCAACACGCTCGACGACGCCGCGGGCGAGGCCTTCGACAAGGTGGCCCGCCTGCTCGATCTGCCTTACCCGGGCGGGCCGGCGATCGCCCGGCTGGCTGAGATTGGCGACCCTGAAAGCTTCAGCTTTCCCCGGCCGCTCATCGATCGAGGGCTCGACATGAGCTTCAGCGGGCTGAAAACTGCCGTGCGGCGAGTCGTCGAGAGCGAGAAACAGAAAGCCGGCGGCGCACTGGCTGAGGCAACGGGCGCAAATCTGGCCGCCTCGTTCCAGACGGCGATTGTCGACACGCTCGTTGCGAAGTGCATTCGAGCCGTCGAGCACACGGGATATTCGCGACTCCTGATTGCGGGCGGTGTCGGCGCGAACATCAATCTGCGCCAGAGCCTGGCGGACTGGGGACGGGGAGTCGGGGTCGACGTACATTATCCGCGACCCGCGTTTTGCACCGACAACGGGGCCATGATTGCCTATGCCGGCGCCGCGCGGTTGAATCCGGCTGAACAAACGGGGCTCGGGATCGTCGCGCGGCCGCGCTGGCCGCTCGACTCGCTCGAGCCGCCGGGCCAGGCTGAGCATTGAGGACGATGAGTGTGGACAAGATTTTTCTCGAGGACCTCAGGGTCGAGGCAGTAATCGGGATCTGGGAATGGGAGCGCCGTATTCGCCAGACCGTCAGCCTGAGCCTGGAAATGCAGACCGACGTCAAGCGCGCCGCCGCAACCGACGAGATCGAGGCGGCGCTCGACTACAAGAGCATCGCGAAAGAGATCATTCGCGTGGTCGAGACATCCGAGTTCAAGCTTGTCGAGACGCTTGCGGAAACACTTGCGCGTATCGTCGTCACCGACTTCGGTGTCGCCTGGGTCAAGCTGTCCGTATCCAAACCCGGCGCGATCGAGGGCTCGCGCAACGTCGGTGTCCGGATCGAGCGCACGGCCGACGACTATGCCTGAGGTCTTTGTTGGCTGCGGCAGCAACATCGAGCCCGAACGTCACCTGCTCTGGGCGCTCGGTGAGCTGGAGCGCCGGTTCGGTCCGATCAGGCGCTCCAGTGTTTATCGCAGCGCCGCTTTTGGTTTCGACGGCCCGGACTTCCTGAACATGGTTATCGGGTTTTCCACCGACGAGCCCGTCGATGTCGTGGAGGGCTTCCTCTCCGAGCTCGAATCCGAGTGCGGCAGGGAGGTCGGCTCGCGGTCCGGCTCGCGGACACTCGATCTCGACCTGCTGATGTTCGGTCAGCGCGTCGATCCGAAGTGGCGCCTGCCTCGCGACGACGTGCTGCGCTACTCGTTCGTGCGCATACCGCTTGCCGACCTGGCGCCGGGGCTCAGGCATCCCGTAACCGGGATCGCCATGCAGGACGCCGGTGACCGGACGACCCTGGACGACGCAAACCTGACCGCGATCGGCGCGCTCGACGCGGCCTGAAATTTACCAGCCGATGCTGCGGCCGCCGTCGACGGCGATGATTTGCCCGGTGATATAGGGCGCGTCGCGCAACAGAAACAGCGCCGTGTCCGCTATGTCGGACGGCTCCCCGGCGCGGCCCAGCGGAATCCGGTCGATGATGTATTTCTTGGTGCCGTTGGCCATGCCTTCCTCGGGCCAGAGTATCGCGCCCGGCGCGATCCCGTTGACGCGAATCTCCGGCGCCAGGTCACGCGCCAGCGACCGGGTCAGCATTTCGAGACCAGCCTTGGCGGCCCCATAGACGTGGTGGTGACGAAGCGGGCGCCGCGCATGGATATCGATCATATTGATAATGCTGCCGTGAGCCGCTTGCAGATGTGGCAGCGCAGCCTGCGCGAGAAACAGCGGGGCCTTGAGGTTGCTGTTGATGAGATCGCCCCAGCTATCCTCGGTGACCTGGCCGAGCGGCGTCGGATAGAAGCTCGACGCGTTGTTGATCAGGATGTCGAGAGTCCCGGCATGCGCAACGACCTTGCCGACGAGCGCCTCGAGTTGCTCGGCTTGCCGGATATCGGCGCCGACGGCGACGGCCGAATTGGCGCGGACACCGTTCAGCTCTTCGACCAGGGAGTCGGCCGAGCCGCTCGAGCTGAAGTAATGCACGGCGACGTTGGCGCCGGCCGAGTGGAGCCGCCTGGCGATCACGGCGCCAATGCGTTTGCCGGCACCGGTCACGAGTGCCCACTTGCCGTCGATGGATCTGATCGTATCGGTCAACGCCACCTCCCGGTTGCTGGCGAGCGTGAAGGTTACACTATTGCGGTTGCCCCACCGATCGAAGTTCCGTTGATCGAAGAGTCGTTTCCGTCGCCCGATTCCGAGTCGCTCGAGGTCAGCCGCACGCTCGTTGAGCGGATTCGCGCCGAGATCGAAGCGGGCGATGGCTGGCTGAGCTTCGAGCGATTCATGCAGCTGGCCCTGCACGAGCCTGGCCTCGGTTATTACAGCGCCGGCGCGGTCAAACTCGGCCCCGCCGGCGACTTCACGACCGCGCCCGAGCTCTCCGGTTGTCTGGCAGCGGCGCTTGCGCCCTTGATCCGGTCGGCACTCGGCGAAATCGGTTCGCGGCGCATCCTCGAGCTCGGTGCCGGGTCAGGCAAGCTGGCCGGGCAGCTGATGTCGCATCTCGATGCCGACGGCACGACGGGCATTGAATATTCGATTCTCGAGACCAGCGCCGATCTGCGTGAGCGCCAGCAAACCGAGCTTGCCCGGTGGTCGGGATCGACGCGCTGGCTGGACCGGGTGCCGGCCGAGCCGTTCGCAGGCATCGTCCTCGCGAATGAGGTGGTGGACGCGCTGCCCGTTGCCCGGTTCGAGAAGACCGGCGATTCGGTCGTGCCGCTCGGCGTGACCTGGCAGGACGACCGTCTGCTGCTTGCGCCCGGCCCGCGCGACGAGGTCCTGAGCGAAGCTGTTGCCAGGATCGAGCGCGAGCTCGGCACGACGCTGCCCGAAGGCTTTCGCTCCGAGATCTGTCTGATGCTCGGGCCGTGGCTCGAGGAGATTCTCGGCGTGATCGATGCCGGTGGCGTGCTCCTCATCGATTACGGCATGCCGCGGCGGGATTACTATCGGCCCGAGAGAGCCGACGGGACGTTGATGTGCCACTACCGTCATCGAGCCCACACTGATCCGCTCCTCTGGCCGGGGCTGCAGGACATCACCGCCTGGGTCGACTTCACGGCAGTGGCGCACGCGGCTCGCGAGCTTGGCTTCTCGATCGCAGGCTTCACCACCCAGGCTCAGTTCCTGGTCGAGACCATCTCGAGTGATCCGGCGCTCGCTGCGCAAATCATCGCGGCCGACCCCGCGGGCGCGATGCGCCGCCTGGTGCTGCCCGGCGAGATGGGCGAGCGATTCAAGCTGATCTGGCTCACGAAGGGCGCCGTCAGCACGGGTCTGCCCGGACGGGACTTCCGAGACTGGCTGTGAGTCGCCGATACCGCGCGCGCGAGCTGCTACCATCCGGGCTCGCGTCGTCCTGAGCTTCACCCGATGGATCTCTTCGAAGCACTCTTTCTCGCCCTGATTCAGGGGCTGACCGAGTTCCTGCCGATTTCGAGCTCCGGCCACCTGATACTGACGCCGGAACTGTTCGGCTGGGCCGATCAGGGTCTCGGCTTCGATATCGCCGTGCATCTCGGCACGCTGTCGGCCGTCATCGTTTACTTCAGGCACGACCTCGTGGCGATGGCGCGCGGTTTGCTGATCCGCGACTCGGTCGACGGACGGCTCGCCCGTCAGCTGATCATTGCCAGCATCCCGCTCGGGCTCGTGGGCGTGCTGAGCGCGGATCTCGTCTCCACGGTTCTGCGATCGCCGGCCGTGATCGCCGCGTCGAGCGCCGGATTCGGTATCCTGCTCTGGGTCGTCGATCGCTTCCGCCGCGGCCAGCGCACCGAGCGCGAACTCAGTCTCTCCGATGCGTTGCTGATCGGCCTCGGGCAGGCGCTTGCACTGATTCCCGGCACATCGCGCTCGGGCATCACGATGACGATGGCGCTGGCGCTCGGGCTCAGCCGCGAGGCGGCGGGTCGGTTCTCCTTCCTGCTGGCGATCCCGGCAATCGGCATGGCGGCGTCGTGGCAAATCGTCCAGTTCGCGCAGGAACCGGAGACGGTTCAGTGGCAGGCGCTCGTTTCGGCGACGCTGCTTGCCGCCATTACGGCATTCATCGCGATCGCCTTGTTCCTGCGCCTGATCGGCAGGATCGGAATGGGTGTCTTTGCCGTTTACCGCGTCCTGCTCGCCATCGTCATCGTCTATGTACTGGTCTGAGCGTCTCGGGCTTGTCGTTTTCGGCTGGCTCGCCGCGGCCTGACGCTGCTCGTCTACGAGGGCCGTTGAAGCTCGATTCTGATCGCATCGATTCGCAAGGCTGCCAGCGCGTCACCGAAGGCCTTGCCTTCGAGCGAGCGATCGCCGACGGCCTCGGCCGTGACGGCGGAGGCTGCCGTGAGCGCCCGGCGCAGAATGTCTGCCTGGGGATATGGCGCCTGCTCGAGGCCGGTCCGGCCGCGGACGTCCGCTTCGCAGGCAGTGATGAAGTCTTCGAGCGTACCTGCATCGCGTAACGCGCCGATCTCGGTCAGGAGCTCGAGCAGCGTGCCCGGCCGCAATTCAGCGGCACGCAGGGCGACGCCATGAAACCGCGCCACCGAGCGCGCGAGGCCGAGGTAGCGTTTCGGCACTCGCAGTCGGGCGGCCAGATCGTCGATGAGCCCGACCGAGCGTTTCTCGTGGCCCACATGGCGCGGCAGGGTATCTCTCGGCGTCGTGCCCTTGCCGAGATCGTGCACGAGGACGGCAAAGCGCACGACCGGGTCCGGCGTGGACAGCGCCGCCTGCTCGACGGCCATCAGCGTGTGCAGGCCCGTATCGACTTCGGGATGCCATTTGGCGGGTTGCGGCACACCGAAGAGGCAATCGATCTCGGGAAAGACCACGCGCAGCGCGCCGCAATCCCTGAGTGTCTCGAAGAAGACGCGGGGCCGGTCCGACTTCAACGCCTTTTCCGTCTCCTGCCAGACGCGCTCGGCGCTCAGTGACTGAAGTTCCCCGCTCTCGGCAATTGCGCGCATCAGCTCGAGTGTGGGTTCGGCTATCGAGAAACCGAGATTCGCGAAGCGCGCGGCAAACCGAGCGACCCGGAGCACGCGCAGCGGGTCCTCGGCAAACGCCGGTGATACGTGACGCAGCACCCGCCGCTCGAGGTCGCCGAGACCGTCATACGGGTCGATGATCTCGCCATCATCGTCTCGGGCCATGGCGTTGATCGTCAGGTCGCGGCGCCTGAGGTCGTCCTCGAGCGTGACCTCCGCGGAGGCGTCCACGGCGAAGGCCGTGTGCCCGCTGCCAGTCTTGCGCTCGGTGCGGGCCAGCGCATGCTCTGCGTTGGTCTCCGGATGCAGAAACACAGGAAAGTCGCGGCCCACCTGGCGAAAGCCGAGCGCGAGCATCTCGTCGGGCGTCGCTCCGACGACGACATAATCCTTTTCGGTGACCGGCAGCCCGAGCAGGCTGTCGCGCACGGCACCACCAACCTCGTAGACCTGCATGGATCGATCATACCGTAGGCTCGTGCGTGCTAAGGTTCGGCGATGCGGTTCGCGCTCGTACTTGGTGGACTGGTTCTCGGTGGCGTCCTCGTTTCCGCCTGCGCTTTTCCTTATTACATGCAGGCGATCGGCGGACAGGTCGGGTTGCTGCGCCAGCGCGTACCGATCGAGGAGGTTATCGCCGATCCGGCTTACGACGCCGGCACCCGCGATCAGCTGGGGGTCGTCATCGAGCTCCGCGAGTTTGCCGTCAGCGAGCTCGGCTTGCCTGACAACGGCAGCTATACCACCTTCGTCGACCTCGGGCGCGACTTCGTCGTCTGGAACGTGATCGCGGCCGAGGAATTCTCCGTCGATCCGGAGACCTGGTGTTTCCCGGTAGCGGGTTGCGTGTCGTATCGTGGCTACTTCGATCGGAGCCGGGCCGAGTCCTTCGCGGAACGGCTCAGAGAACGCGGCCTCGATACATTTACCGGCGGCTCGAGGGCATATTCGACGCTCGGCCATTTTTCCGATCCGGTGCTGAATACAATGCTGAATCGCGGCGCCGTCGATGTGGCGGCCACGCTGTTTCACGAGCTCGCGCATCAGCGTCTCTACGTCAGGGACGACACCGATCTCAGCGAGTCGTTTGCCACAGCAGTCGAGCAATACGCCGTCGAGCAGTGGCTCGAGCGCGGTGATCAGTCAGAAGCGCTCGAGCAGTATCGCAGTCGCCTCGCGAGACAGCGCGAGTTTGCGGGCCTCGTGGCGCGCCAGCGGGAGCGCCTGGCGGGCGTCTTTGCGGCGGGTGAAGATGTCGCGACCATGCGTCGGGCCAAGTCCGAATCCTTCGATCTCATGCGAGCCGAGTACGAGGAATTGAAGTCTGGCTGGGGCGGCAGCGGCGACTACGACGGCTGGTTTTCCGGCGATCTCAACAATGCGAGTCTCGTCGCCGTGACCAGCTACCAGCGCTGGGTCGCGGGATTGAGGTCCCGACTCGAGAGCCTGGGACCGGAAGCGTTTTATCTCGAGGTCGAGGCGCTCGTCGAGCAGCCGGCAACGGAACGGTCGACGACGCTCGAACGCTGGAATCAGGCCTCAGCGATGGCTGCTCTGGCGAATAATCGCTAGCTCGTCCATGCGCCCGGAAAGCATCGAGCTGACAACAGGCTGCATCTTTCGCGGCCGGATCCCGAACGCCGCGAACCCGTTCTCGCGGCAGACGTTCGCGACGGCGAGCGAGCGAAAATTGTCCCGACTGAACGGCTTGCCTGGCAAGAGGTAGTCACCGACCCATGCCTGGAATCGGCCGAGCGGACCCGGAAGACCGACGATGAGGCGCCGGATACCAAGTTCCTGACAAATGAACTGCAGGATTTCCCTGAGCGAGAAGACCTCGGGCCCGCAAAGCTCGTAGGTCTGCCCGAACGTATGGCTGTCCTCGATCGCGCGGACGAATGCTTCGGCGACATCGCCGACGTAGACCGGCGCGAATTTTGCGTCGAGACGCGCCAGCGGCAGCACCGGTGTCACACGCAATATTTGCGCAAAGCGATTGCAGAACGAGTCATCCGGACCGAAGATGACCGAAGGCCTGAATATCGTGTACTTGATGCTTTCGCCGCCCTGGCTCCGGATGACCTGCTCGGCCAGGCCCTTGGTCGAAAGGTAGTGGCTCGGCCCGCGTTCGGCGTTGGCCTTGAGGGCGCTCATCTGCAGCAGCCGCCCGACGCCTGATTTGCGACAGGCTGCCATGAGCTTTTCGGCCAGCGCGACGTGTGCGCGCCGAAAACCGCTGCCATCGTGGCCGCGCTCGTTGAGAATCCCGATCAGGTTGATGACGGCGTCTGAGCCGGCAACGACGGCTGCAAGCTGGTCGGGATCGTGCACATCAGCCTGGATCAGATCGAGCCCGGGCAGTATGAGCATCCGGCGGGCGCGCTGCCGGTTTCGGGTCGGGATGCGAACGGCATATCCCGCGCGTGTCAGCTTGGCAGCGACCGCTCGTCCGACGAACCCCGTGCCACCGAGGACACAAACCGTGCCCTTGCCTGCCGTGACAGCCATCTGCGCTCAGCGAAGCCGAATCAGGAAATTGCGATTGCCGCGCCGGATTTCGACCAGGACCAGACGCGCGCTGGCAACGAGTGTTCGGGTTTCGGCCAGCGTCCGCACGCGCTGACGATTGACGAAGGTGATCAGGTCGCCCTCGCGCAGCCCCTGTGCGGCCGCGACGCTGTTCTCGGCGACCGAGAGGACGACCAGCCCCGCGATTCCGCCAGGCTGCCCCTCGGCCAGCTCCACACCCTCGAAGATCGGCTCGTCATCCGATTCTTCGGGCCGTTCGCTGATTATCGGGACGTCGGTCTGCTCGCCGAGCACGGCGACCAGGGTCATGCGCTCGCCGTTGCGAACGACATCGACGTCCACGTTCGTGCCGGGACGCATCAGGCCGATGATGTTGCGCAGCTCGTTGCCGCTCTCGATCGGCTCGCCATCGACCGCAACAATGATGTCGTTGACCTCGATTCCGGCCGCCTCGGCGCCCGAGCCTGGATTTACGTCCATGACCAGAGCGCCCGAGTCCACGGATAGCCCGTAAGCCTCGGCTTCATCGGCTGACACCGTCGACATCCGCACGCCTAAAAGACCCCGACGAACCTGACCAAACTCGATGAGCTGATCCATGACCGCGACAACCATGCTGGCGGGAATGGCGAGCCCGATACCGATGTTGCCGCCGGTCTGCGAGATGATGGCCGAGTTGATGCCAACGAGCTCGCCCCGCAGATTGACCAGTGCGCCACCGGAATTGCCGACGTTGATCGAGGCATCCGTCTGAATGAAGTCTTCATAGACGTTTGCGCTCGTGTCACGGCTGAGGCCCTGCCGTCCCAGCGCGCTGACTATCCCGGCGGTCACGGTGTTCGCGAGCCCGAGCGGGTTGCCGATTGCAACGACGTAATCGCCGACCCTGAGGTCGTGCTCTCGCGGAAACGGGATTTCCGTCAGGTCGGTGCCGTCGATCTTGAGGACAGCGAGATCCGAGCCCTCATCCGAGCCGACCACGGTCGCGATGAACTCTCGATTGTCGGCCAGCGTCACCGTGATCTCGTCGGCATTGTCTACGACGTGATGGTTCGTCAGGAGATAGCCCTGGCTGGAGTCGACGATGACGCCGGAGCCCGCCGCTTCGAATTCGCGCTCGCCGCCGAGCTGCGGTCCGAAGAATCGCTCGAAGAACGGATCACCGGCGAATGGGTTGCGCTGCACGACCGTGCCTTTGATCGATATGTTGACGACGGCGGGCGCAACCTCCTCGATCAGGGGTGCCAGGCTCGGCAACGGCTCGACACGCCGGTCTTGCGCAGTGGCTACCGATACGCCGGCCAGGAGCAGCGCAATGCCAAATAGACGAATCCGATGTCTGACCATGATCTTCCTGGGCCCCATGGGCAATGCTCGCGAGCAGGGCGCTATTCTAGTTCGCAGTGACCTCGATCCGATAGGGCATGGCCTCGGCGGCTTTGGGAATCGATATGGTCAGCACGCCGTTGCGGTATTCGGCTTCCAGACCGTCCTTGGCGGCTGTTTCCGGCAGGCGGAAGCCGCGCTCGAACCGACCGTATGGCCGCTCGGAGCGCTGCACGGCGGCGCCTTCGTCGACCGGCGCCCGTTCCCGCTCGCCCTTCAAAGTGAGCAAGTCCTTGTCGATCGTGATCTCTATGGCCGCGGGATCGACACCCGGCAGGTCAGCGAGAACGACGAAGCGGTCGGTCTCCTCCTGGATATCCACACCCGGGATATAGGGTGCGTGCTCTGTGCGTTGCTCGGCGCCGAGTGCGCGATCCACGCCGCGCCGCAAGCTCGACATCAGTTCCCACGGATCCTGATGATTAATCTGCATTGTTAGCCTCCTGAAACCGGGCTGAAAAACTGTGTTGACCTCCGATTTGTGGGCATCGGGCAGCCGTTTCAAGGCCCGGAACCGGGGGCTTTTTAGGCGCAGGTTGTGATTAATCTGGGGATAAGCTGGGCACTAGCGGAGCACAAGATATAGTGCTGGGTTTCAGCGATAAGAAATTTTGCTCTCAACGACGATTTTTCCATGTTGTTTCTAGAGAAAAATTGTAACTAATTGTATTTATTATTTTTTTGGCCTGTCACGAAATCGTCAAAAAGTCTTGACATGAGCCTCGTGGAATCCTAATCTACGGACTCGCGGCACAACATCTTGTGTCACGTAAGCAAAGAAGATCAGCGTATCACGCGGGTTGACTGTGTCAGCTCAGGGGGAAGGTTTCGCTCATTTTTTCGGGGCCGCTGGGCGGAAGAAACCCGCGACAACTCAGGGGGATGACGGCACGCGATCGCGTTGTCGGAGGATTGAGCTCTTAATATGAATACAGCAGTCGAAGTCGACTCATCGGGCGTCGCCGATATTGAGTTCCAGGATGCATCGCTCGATA